>NZ_JBVHEP010000023.1:0-117487 GCF_055562795.1 Streptomyces sp. NPDC016851 | reverse complement strand
CCCGGTTGGGTTTTCCGCGGGGGGCTCACCCGGCCGCCCCCCCCAAAACGACGGGCGGGTTGTGGCCCGGCCCCGCAACACGGGGCCCCTTTCGTCCCCGTCAGCGAGTGCCGACCGCCGCGCGCACGGCCCGCCGGGCCATCTGGCAGTCGTCGTGCAGCCGCCGCAGCAGCAGCCGCTGCTCCTCGCCGGACGGCGCAGCACCAGGGTGGGCCGGACCCGGTGCCGCCGGGGTCGTGTCGTGCATGGAACGCTGCACGGCCGTCTCGTAGGTACGGATCTCCCGGGTCAGCACCAGCATCAGGTTCACCAGGAAGGCGTCCCGCGACGCCGGGCCCGCCGACTGGGCGATCTGGCTGATCTGCCGACGCGCGACCGGTGCGTCCCCGAGCACCGACCACAGCGTCGCCAGGTCGTACCCCGGCAGATACCAGCCCGCGTGCTCCCAGTCCACCAGCACTGGACCGGCCGGTGACAGGAGGATGTTCGACAACAGTGCGTCGCCGTGGCAGAACTGGCCCATGCCCTGCCGCCCGGCCGCCTGAGCGATGCCGTGCAGCAGCTTCTGGAGATCACCCAGGTCCCGGTCGGTGAGCAGGCCGAGCTCGTGGTACCGCGAGATCCGGGCCGCGTAGTCCAGCGGGGCGTCGAACGTGCCCGCCGGCGGCCGCCAGGCGTTGAGCCGGCAGATCGCGCCGAGTGCCGCCCTGATGTCCGCCCGCGGCGGCGCCTCGGCCGGGTGCCGCTGGAGCGCGGCCACCCGCCCCGGCATCCGCTCGATCACCAGTGTGCAGTTGTCCGGGTCCGCCGCGATCAGTCTCGGCACCCGCACCGGGGGGCGGTGCCGGACGAACGAGCGGTACGCCGCTATCTCGTGGCGGATCCGCTCGGACCAGGCGGGGGAGTGGTCCAGTAAACACTTGGCGACGGCCGAGCTGCGACCGGTCGTGCCGACCAGGAGCACGGACCGCCCGTTGCGGCGCAGGACCTGCACCGGGGCGAACTCCGGGCAGATGCGGTGCACGGACGCGATCGCCGTGCGCAGCTGCGCGCCCTGGGGGCCGGACAAGTCGAGTCTCCCGCTGAGCGGTTGGGAACCGAGGACCGCGCCGCGCCGTGCCCTGCCCGCACCGAGCACGGGGGCCGCCGGCCGCGCGGGGGCGAGGTAGGGGCCGCTGTCCGTGGGACGGGGGTGCAGCGACCGGGGCGGTGCGGACACGGAGGACGATGCTGCGTACATGGGCGAAACAGATCCCTTCGTGTGCCTGCGACGACAGTGCACCACCCGGCCCGGGCTCCCGGGAGCACCCTGGGGAATGTCCCTGCGGCGACCGGGTCGGGGTGGCGCGTTCCTACCTGACACCCGATGACCAGTGGCACACCATCTGGCGCACCCTGGCGAACCCTGGCGAATAGTCGCCCGGCAAGTCTCCCCGGGCTACTGTCAACTCAGCCGAGAACCTGGGGGCTTGACGTGAGCGGACAACCCAACACCCGGCTCGCGGACCTGTTCGGCCTGGCCGGCTGGTCCAAGGGCGAACTCGCGAGGCTGGTCAACCGGAAGGCGGCGGCCATGGGCCACCCCCAGCTGGCGACCGACACCTCCCGGGTGCGGCGGTGGATCGACATGGGAGAGATCCCGCGCGATCCGGTGCCGCGGGTGCTGGCGGCTCTGTTCACCGAGCGTCTCGGCCGTGTCGTGACCATCGAGGACCTCGGTCTGGTCCGGCACGGGCGTGCGGGGAAGCGGCAGGGCGGCGGGAGTGCGGAGTCTCCCGACGGAGTGCCGTGGGCGCCCGAGCGGACCGCCGCGGTCCTCACCGAATTCACGGGAATGGACCTCATGCTCAACCGACGCGGCTTGGTGGGCGCGGGCGCCGCGCTCGCCGCGGGATCCGCACTCAGCAGCGCCATGTACGACTGGCTGCACACCGACCCTGCCCTGACCGCCGACGCTCCCGACCTCGACCATCCCCTGCACGCCGACCCTGCTGGGTTCGACCGCTACGAGGCCGCCCCCATCGGGTCGCAGGAGATCGAGGAACTGGAGCGCTCGGTCGAGGTGTTCCGCGCCTGGGACGCGGCCCGCGGCGGCGGGCTCCAGCGCAAGGCCGTGGTGGGCCAGCTCAACGAGGTGGGCGGCATGCTCGCCTACCGTCACCCACCCCATCTCCAGCGGCGCCTGTGGGGCGTCGCCGCCAACCTGGCCGTCCTCGCGGGCTGGATGTCGCACGACGTCGGCCTGGAGCCCACGGCCCAGAAGTACTTCGTCATCGCCGCGCACGCGGCCAGAGAGGGCGGGGACCGGCCCCGCGCGGGCGAGGCGCTCTCCCGCGCGGCCCGCCAGATGGTCCACCTGGGCAAGCCGGACGAGGCCCTGGACCTGATGAAGCTCGCCACGTCCGGCTCCGGCGACGAGGTGCTGCCCCGCACCCGGGCGATGCTCTGCACCATCGAGGCCTGGGCACAGGCCTCCATGGGCAAGGGCCAGGCCATGCGCCGCACGCTCGGGCAGGCCGAGGACCTGTTCGTCTCCGACAAGGCCGACGTACCACCGCCGGACTGGATGCAGACCTTCAAGGAGGAGGACCTCTACGGCATGCAGGCCCTGGCCTACCGCACGCTCGCCGAGTTCGAGCCGGGCGCGGCCGCGCATGCCCAGCACTACGCGGAGAAGGCGCTGGCCCTGCGGGTCGACGGCCGGCAGCGGTCGAAGATCTTCGACTATCTGTCGATGGCCTCGGCGTGCTTCATCGCGGACGACCCCGAACAGGCCGACCGGTACGCGCGACTGGCGCTGGTGTCGATGGGCTCCAACTCTTCCCACCGCACCTGGGACCGGCTGCGCCAGATGTACCGGCTCACCGCCCAGTACTCCGGTTACCCGAAGATTCAGGAGCTGCGGGAGGAGATCAAGCTCGCCCTGCCGAAGACGAAGGGCAGGGGCGGCAACCACGCACAGGCCTGAGTTTCCTATGCCGTGACCTTGGCGACGAGCACGCTGGCGTTGTCCGCGCGCTCGCCCTCGCCGAACTCCTGGACCACCGTCCGCAGGCAGTCCTGCGCGGTGGCGGTCCCGGTCAGACGCGGCGCCAGATCGAGGAGGAGGTTCGCGGCCGCCGTCCCGGTGTGCCCGGGTACCAGCCCGTCGGTGTGCAGGAGCAGCAGATCGCCCACCTCGAGGGTCTCTTCGGCCTGCCCGTAGACAGCGCCCGAGGTGGCGCCGAGCAGCACGCCGTCCGGTGCGTTCAGCACACGCCCCGTCCCGTCGCGGAACAGCAGCGGGGCGGGGTGTCCGGCCTGCGCCCACACCAGGGTGCGGGTTTCGGGGCGGTAGCGGCAGCAGACGGCGCTGCCGAGGGCGGGTTGCACGGTGGCGTCGAGTAACTGGTTCAGCCAGGCCATCAGCCGGCCGGGCGGGGCGCCGGCCATCGCCATGCCGCGTACGGCGCCGAGCAGCATCGTCATGTTCGACGTGACGCCGACGCCGTGTCCGGTGAGGTCACCGATGCTGAGCAGCGTCTCGCCGTCGGTCAGTTCGAGCGCGTCGTACCAGTCACCGCCGATCAGCGTGTGCGTGGACGCCGAAAGACGCCGGGCCGCGAGGTCGAGGGTCCTGGGACCCTGGTGGGGGAGCCGCAGGGAGCCGAGCCACGGCGGCAGCACGGCCTCCTGCAACTCGACCGCGAGCCGGTGCTCGGTGCGCGCGTCCTGCCGCCGGTCGGGGAGCGAGTCACGGGTCTCGCTCACCACCCGCTGGCTGCGGCGCAGTTCACTGACGTCCCGCAGTACGGCCCACATCGAGGCGGTGCTGCCGTCGGTGTCGAGCACCGGTTCGCCCATCATGTGCACGGTCCTGACGTCGCCGCCCTGGCGTGCGATGCGGAACTCGCCGTCGATGGGCCGGGCGTCGACGAGGCAGTTCGTGACCATCGCCGTCAGCTTCGGCCGATCCTCGTCGAGCACCAGGGACGGCAGCTCGTCGAGGGTGAGCGGGGGAGCGGCGGGGTCGCGGCCCAGGATCTGGTAGAGCTCCCCGGACCAACTGGCCTCGTCCGTCAGCAGGTTCCACTCGGCGCTGCCGACCCGGCTGAGCAGTGAGCCGGGCGCGGGCGCGGCGGGTTCCGGGGCCGCTGTGGGCAGGGGCCCGTCCCGCAGCTGGGCCAGGTGCTCGTCGAGGTCGTTGAGCTGGTGCAGGGCCAGGTCGTACAGGGCGCGCTGCCAGCGTCCCCGGGGGTGGTCCGATCCCGCTCCCTCGGCGTCGCGCCGCACGGCGTCCATGTCGCCCTTGAGCCGTCGCGTCTGCGAGATCAGCGCGTCGACCGAGCCGCGTCCGGGCGGCTGGGCGGCTGGACGGTCCGCGGAGAGGTGGGACGGCATGACGCACTCCGATGCGGGGACGGTACGGCCAAGGCGGACGGAGGGACCGTTACGACTGTTGCACAGCCCGCGACGCCCTGTAAGGGATTCGGCAACACACGATACGGGGGTGCTTCTGGCATATGCCACAGTCTCACGGAGTTACTCCGAGGTAGGTGCGGAGCGGGCCCTCCGGGGGATCAAGTCGTAGATTACACAAGGGGTTTGACGGTCCGTCGGAACGACGTCGCCCGGTTGCTGCGCGTGTTCGACGACCCTGTGTTCGAGGGTGTCAGTACCGCAGGACTCCGGCGATGCCCTCCGCCTCGCCGAGTGCGCCGTCCGGGACGAAGCGGACGTCGGCTCCCGTCTCCAGGCACTGCTCGACGATCTCGTCCACGATGTCCTCGCGGGACTCGCGGGACTCGCGGGGGGACTCGCCAGGCTCGCGGCCGGCGCTCTCGGCGAGGATCAGATGGTCCCCGGCCTCGCTGACCGTCACGCGGTAGTTCTCCTCGACGGCCAGCAGCCGGACGCGCCCGTCCCGGGCGCTCTGCCAGAGCTCATCGACGCCGGCGGCGAACTCCCGTCGCCCCCGGGCCGTTTCGAGGGCGCGGGTCACGGCGTCGTCCGTGTCCCTTCGGGCCTCCGTCTCGATCACCGGCCGGATGGCCTGCCACACGGACTCGGGCGTCCCGTGCGCGAGACCGCCGTGCGGAACGTGCGCCGCCCCCTTGGTGGCGCTGCCGACCTCGTCCAGCAGGGCGAGTGCGGCCGGCGGGCCGGTGACGTACAGCGGTCGCGGGTGCTCGCGCAGGACGGTGCTCATGGCGGTGTCGATCTCGCGCAGGAACTGGCGGGTGCGCTCCTCCCGGAAGGCGCTCGGCTGGTCGCCGATCCGCTCCTGCCGTTCCGGGTCGAAGTTCTCCACGCGGCGGGTCAGCGGGAAGCCGTCCGCGCGTTGCTCGGTGACGCGGTCGGTGCCGCCGTTCCACAGGGTCGCGCGGTCCGCGGAGAGCGACAGTACCCAGAAGGGCCGCTCCGCCGTGTGGGCGGAGACGAGGTTGCGGGTGAGGAAGGTGTCCGAGAGCACCACGCGTTCGGGCACGGACCGGGCGAGCGACCACACCTGGTGCTCACCGGAGGCGGCGAAGATCGCCAGACCGTCCTCGGCATGCGTCAGATCGACCTCCGACAGGGCCTGGTCGAGGTGGCGTGAGACCTCGGCCCGCCGCTCGCGGCTGACCGCCGGATCGGCCTCCAGCTGCCGCTTGGCCTCGGCCACCGCGTTGCGCAGCCGGACCTGGTCCTGGGTCTTGTAGGGATCGCGCCGGTGGGTCGGCGTCAGCACGGAGACCGCGGGGTAGGGGCGCGGGCGCCGCAGTTCGGCAAGGGTCGCGGGACTCAGAACGTGCTCCATGACAGAACGATAGAGCGGATCGGCCATTGGGGCATTCGGGGCAATCGGTACCCGCCCGTCGAGCCGTCGGCGCCCCGGAAGTTGGGGAAGTTTTTGCCGCTGGCTGATTTCCGCCGGAGGCGGCCCCGACGGAGAGCGGGTCACCGGATATTGCGCGTGCAAAGTCCGGCCGAAAGCGGGGGTCGCGGGCCGCGCTCACGTTACGGGCGAGTTGACCGCACACCGGTCGCTGTCACACGCTCGAAATCTAGATGGTCAATACAACTGATTTGCGGGAGGTACGCGTATGTGCGGCATCACCGGCTGGGTCTCCTTCGACCGCGACCTGAGTGCCGAGGGGGCGGCCCTGGACGCGATGACCGAGACGATGGCCTGCCGCGGCCCGGACGACCGCGGTGTCTGGGCCGAGGGACCCGCCGGCCTCGGCCACCGCAGGCTCGCGATCATCGACCTGCCCGGCGGCCGCCAACCCATGACCGCCGCCACCCCGCACGGCACCGTCGCCCTGGTCTACTCGGGCGAGGCCTACAACTTCGGCGAACTGCGCGGCGAGCTCACCGCCCGCGGCCACCGCTTCACCACCGACTCCGACACCGAGGTCGTCCTGCGCGGCTACCTCGAATGGGGCGACGCCGTCGCCGAGCGCCTGAACGGCATGTACGCCTTCGCCGTCTGGGACGGCCGCACCGACCGGCTCCTGCTGATCCGCGACCGCATGGGCATCAAGCCCCTCTACTACCACCCCACGCCGGACGGCGTCCTGTTCGGTTCCGAGCCCAAGGCGATCCTCGCCAACCCGCTGGCCCGCCAACCCGCTGGCCCGCCGACGCGTCGGCCTCGACGGCCTGCGCGAGCTGTTCACCATGATCAAGACCCCCGGACACGCCCTCTGGGAGGGCATGCACGAGGTCGAGCCGGGCACCGTCGTCACCGTCGACCGCGCGGGCGTGCGCCACCGCGTCTACTGGGAGCTGCGGACCCGGCCCCACACCGACGACCGCGACACCACCGTCGCCACCGTCCGCTCGCTCCTCGACGACATCGTGCGCCGCCAGCTCGTCGCCGACGTGCCCCGCTGCACCCTGCTCTCCGGCGGCCTCGACTCCTCCGCCATGACGGCGCTCGCGGCCCGGCAGCTGGCCGCGCACGGCGAGCGCGTGCGCAGCTTCGCCGTCGACTTCGCGGGCCAGGCCGACCACTTCGTCGCCGACGAATTGCGCGCCACCCCCGACACCCCCTTCGTGCACGACGTGGCCCGGGACGCCGGCACCGATCACCAGGACATCGTGCTGGACGCGGAGGCCCTCGCCGACCCCGGCGTACGGGAGAAGGTGATCAGGGCCCGTGACCTGCCGGCCGGTCTCGGCGACATGGACGCCTCCCTCTACCTGCTCTTCCGGGCCATCCGCGAACGGTCCACGGTGGCCCTGTCCGGCGAGTCCGCCGACGAGGTCTTCGGCGGCTACCAGCAGTTCTTCGACGAGGAGGCCCGCCGGGCCGACACCTTCCCCTGGCTGGTGAGCCTCGGCCGGCACTTCGGCGACGACGCCGGCGTCCTGCGCCCGGAGCTGGTCAAGGCCCTGGACCTGGAGACGTACGTCGCCGACGGCTACCGCTCCGCCGTCGCCGGGGTCCAGCGCCTCGACGGCGAGAGCGACTTCGAGTTCCGGATGCGGCGGATCAGCCACCTGCACCTGACCCGGTTCGTCCGGATCCTGCTCGACCGCAAGGACCGCGCCAGCATGGCCGTCGGCCTGGAGGTCCGGGTGCCGTTCTGCGACCACCGGCTCGTCGAGTACGTCTACAACGCGCCCTGGGCGCTGAAGTCCTTCGACGGCCGGGAGAAGAGCCTGCTCAGGGAGGCGACCGCGGACCTGATCCCCCGGTCCGTGTACGACCGGGTCAAGAGCCCCTACCCGTCCACGCAGGACCCGAAGTACGCGGACGCCCTGCGGAACCAGGCGAAGGACCTCCTGGCACGGCCGGACCACCCGGTCTTCGACCTCGTCGACCCCGAGCGGCTGCGGCAGGCCGCGCACCGCGACACGCCCGTGAGCGGCCAGGCCGCGCGCCGGGGGCTGGAGCGGGCCCTGGACCTGGCGATGTGGCTGGACCTGTACGCACCCGAGGTGTCACTCGGCTGACCGGGGGACCCGTGGCCGCGCCGGCTCACTCGGTGTCGTGGTCGGAGCCGCAGGAGCTGCCGTCCGGCGGGAGTGTGCCGTACAGCAGGAACGCGTCGACCTTGCGGTGCACGCACTTGGAGGAGCCGTAGCCGGTGTGGCCCTCGCCCCGGTTGTCGAGCACCACGGCCGACGACCCGAGCCGTTCGGCCGTCTCCACCGTCCAGCGGTACGGCGTGGCCGGGTCGCCCCGGGTGCCGACGAGCAGCATCCGCGGGGTGTCGAGATCCTTGACCTCGTCACGGATGAAGTCGGTGCCCTTGGGGCGGCCGTAGCACATCAGCACCTGGGTGAGCCGGTACCGGCCGAAGACCGGCGACGCCCGCTCGTACCGGGCGCGCAGCCGGCCGAGGTCCCTGCCGATCTGCGCGGCGGCGGGGCGGTCGGGATCGTCCGCGCAGTTCACCGCCATGAGCGCCGCCGGCAGGTTGTCCATGGGCACCTCCTGCGGGTCGGTGAGCCCGGTGTGCGCCGCCCGCCACGGCGGGTGGGCGACGCCGCCGGAGGCAAAGGCCTCCAGGCGGCTGGTGTCGCCGTCCTCGAGCAGTTGCGCGACGGCCCGCTGGAGCGAGGGCCACAGCTCCCTGCTGAACAGCCCCTGCGCGAGGGCGCCCGCGAAGTCCTGCCCGGAGAACGCCTCACCGAAGTCGGTCGGCACCGGGTCCCGGTCGAGCGACTCGACCACCTCGACGACGTGCTCCCTGGCCTCCCGCGGGTTCTGCCCGAACGGGCAGGCGATGTCCTCGGTGCACCAGGCGAGGAAGTTCTCCAGCGCGGTCTGCTGCCCCTGTGCGCTCACCACACCCTGCTCGGCCAGCGGCTCGGTGAGGGTGTCGACGCCGTCCAGCACCATCCTGCCGACCCTGCCGGGGAACTGGGCCGCGTACACCGCGCCGAGCCGGCTGCCGTAGGAGAAGCCCAGGTAGTTGAGCTTGCCGTCGCCGAGCGCGTCGCGTATGACGTCCAGGTCGCGGGCGGCGTTCACCGTGCCGATGTGGCGCAGGACGGGACCGGAGTGCTCGGTGCACTCGGCCGCCGCGTCGCGCAGCTTGTCGAGTACCGCCTGCGGGTCGGCCACGGCCGCGTCGCCGTCCGTCGCGTCCAGCGGGTCGTCCGGGGCGTTGCCGCAGCTGACCGGCGAGGAGCGGCCGACGCCCCGGGGATCGAAGCCGACCACGTCGTAGCCGTTCGTCAGGCCCATGAAGTCCTTGCCGGCCATGGCGAGTTGGCCCACGCCCTGACCGCCCGGGCCGCCGAAGTTCAGCAGCAGCGAACCCCGGGACTTTCCCGTGGCCCGGTAGCGGGCCAAGGCGAGATCGAGGGTGCCCTTCCCGGGCCGGGTGTAGTCGAGGGGGACGGTGACCTTGCCGCACTGGAGGTCCTTCGGCATGTCCTCGCCCTCGCACGCCGACCACTTCACCTTCTGGTCGTAAAAGCGCCCCAGACCGGGCCCGGGACCGTCCGCGGCCGGCAGCCCCGCACCCAGCAGGGCCAGCCCGGCCGCACACGGAACCGCGCAACGCCTCACCGAGGAGCGCGTGGACAGCTTGGCCAGCATCGATGCCTCCAGGGGCGCCCCACAGCGGACCGGGGACCGGCGCCCTCGCTCACCATAAGCGCGCACCGGAAGCCTCGCCTCCGGACGAGCGGCCGGGGGAGGAGTGCCTTATCCTGCGCGGCCGCGTCGCGCATACGAAGGGCTTTACCGCTAGTTCGACAACCGGGCCGCTCGATGGAGTGAAAGGCGGATAAGCCATAACTCGGATGGGCCGTCCGCGTTTTATCTCGTGCGGGTGAGCGCCCGCGACGATGTCTGGAAGGCAGGGAACCTATGAAACGGGTTACCCGAAACGGAGTGATCGCCGTCGCCGCCGCCTCGGGCGCGATGGCTCTGACCGTCCCCGCGTACGCCGGCTCCGGGGCGGAGGGCTCGGCGGCCGGTTCGCCCGGTGTGGTCTCCGGCAACACCGTCCAGCTGCCGGTGCACGTCCCGGTGAACGTGTGCGGGAACACCGTGAACGTGGTGGGGCTCCTCAATCCCGCCGCGGGCAACAGCTGCGCGAACAAGGACGACGGGCGGGCCGGCCGGCCCGGCGAGCCCGGCGGCGCGCTCGCGCAGGGCAGCGGAAAGGATTCACCGGGCGTGGTCTCCGGCAACGGCGTGCAGCTGCCCGTCGACCTGCCGGTCAACGTCACCGGCAACACCGTGGACGTGGTCGGCATCGGCAACCCGTCGACCGGCAACGAGTCCTCGAACACCCCCGGCGACCGGCCGGTCCGCCCCCACCACCCCGCCGAGCCGGACGCCGAGCCGCCCACCCCGCCCCGGCCGCACCCGGCCCCCGAACCGGCCCCGCGCACCGCCCCCGATGCCATGGCCCCCCATGCCACCGGCGCCCTGGCCCACACGGGTACGGACCACACCCTCCAGGCCGTCGCCGCGAGCGCGGCGCTGGTGCTGGGGGGAGTCGTCCTGCGCCGGCGGTTCCGCCCGGGGACCGACAACTGAAGGGACGGCTCGCCCGCGCCTTGCGGGAGCCGTCACGGAGGCGGTGCCCTCACACCGCCTCCGCCACCCCCGTCAGCAGCACCATCCCGGAATCGCCGTAGTCCGGCAGGGTCGGGTCCGGGTCGATGTGGGTGACGTCCAGGTCCCGGGTCAGCGGGGTGAAGACCTCGGTCACGGTGTCCGGACTGACCGGGCAGCCGGGCCAGCGGGACGCCGGGCCGATGCGGTACGTAGGCATGTTCTCCATGAACGCGGCGACCAGATGGCCGCCCGGCTCGACGGCGCGGACGAACGTGCGGCAGAACTCCGCGAACTCGGCGAAGTCCTCCGTCGCGCCCTCGGCGACGAAGTGCATGGAGGCGAGTTCGTACGAGCCGGGGGACAGGGTCCGGACGTCGGCGTGGACGACGTTCACATGCGCCAGCGCCCCGGCCAGGGTCGCCGGCACGTCCGGGTTGAGCCGTCGGCACAGCGCGTGGAAGGGCAGCCAGCTCGCGTCGAGGCGGTGGCAGATCTGGTCCCGGAGATAGGCGACGTTGCTCGCGCCCGCCTCCACGGCATCGATCCTGCGACTGGCGGCGGACGCGAGGATCAGCGGGTAGAGGTTCGGTCCCGCCCCGAACTCCACCGAGCGGGCGACGGCGCCGGGCCGGAAGCGGCGGTAGAAGGCGCTGTGGTGGGTGATGACCGCCGCGTCCGCGGGATGCACCTCGCGGTAGTTCTCGCGCAGGTAGTCGGCGACCGGCCAGCGGTCCCAGTCCACGTCGTCGTTGTGCGTCGTCATGGCCCTCTAGCCCTTCAGCCGCAGGGGGAAGCGCTCGGACAGCCGCGTCAGGGTCCCGTTCAGGCGGTCGATGTCGTCGTCCGAGTTGAGTGCCGTGATCTGGACACGGAAGCCGACCCGGTCGCGGGGGACGAGCGGATAGGCGGCGAGCGTCACGTAGATGCCCTCTTCCCACAGGTACGCGGCGACCGCGTCCAGGTCCGCGGGGTTGGCCAGCGGAACCTCCACGATGGGCAGCCGGTCCGTGTTGAGGGTGTTCACCCCGAGGCCCTCCAGGTGAGCGAGCACCCGGACCGTCTTGCGGTACAGGTCGGCCCGGATGGCGTCGCCGCGCCGCTCGTTGACGTCCAGCCCGGCCAGCGCGGTGGCCAGCGACGCCGTCGGGGACGGCCCCGAGTAGAGATAGGGGGCCGCGGCGGTCTTGAGGCGGTTCTTGAGCTCCGGCGGGAGCGCCAGGAACGCGAGCAGCGACGAGTACGCCTTGGAGAAACCGGCCACGAGCACGATCCCGTCGTACGACTCCCCGGTGTGCCGCACCACGCAGTTGCCGCGCATGCCGTACGGGCAGGACTCGTCCGGCCCGCGTTCCCCGATCACGCCGAAGCCGTGCGCGTCGTCGACGTACAGCGTCGCTCCTTCGGCCCGGCACACCGCGGCCAGCGCGGGCAGGTCGGGGATGTTGCCGCTCATGCTGTTGACGCCGTCCAGGCACACCAGCCGGGGCGTGCCCGGCGGCACCCCGGCCAGCAGGGCGCGCAGCTCGTCGAGCCGCTCGGCGTGGAAGCGGTGCAGGGTCGCGCCCTGTGCGCGGGCCACCACGCAGCCGTCGTAGACGGTGCGGTGCGCGGTCGCCTCCACGAAGACGTGCCCGTCCTCGGCCAGCGCCGGGATCACCGAGGCGTGCACCAGCGTCAGGGTCGGCAGCAGCAGCGTGTCCGGCGCGCCCAGCAGCGCGGCGAGCCGCTCCTCGATGTCGGGGTACAGCCGCGGACTGCCCAGCAGCCGCGACCAGCTGGGGTGCGTGCCCCACGCGCGCACCGCGGGATCGACGGCCTCCATGATCTCCGGGTCCCAGTCGAAACCCAGGTAGTTGCAGGACGCGAAGTCGATCAGCCAGTGGTCGCCGCTGCGGATGTGCCGGCCGCGCACCTCGTCGAGGACCGCGTCGCTCATCGGGCTGGTGCGGCGCAGGTGCTCCAGGTCCGCCCAGCGCGCCTCCCGGCGTCCCCGGGCGGCGTCGACACGCGGCCGCCGCGGCCGGGGCGGCGCGAAGGGGTGGGCGCTCGGCTCCCGCAGCGTCTGCGCGCTCTGCTCCACCGTCATGGGCCGGGCGAAGAGGTATCCCTGCCCGAACCGGCAGCCCATCCCGGCCAGCAGGTCCCGCTGCGCGGTGTCCTCGATGCCCTCCGCGATGACCTGGAGGCCCAGGGTGTCGGCGATCCGCACGATGCCCTCGACCAGGGCGACCTGCTGGGCGTCGCTCGCGATGTCGTCGATGAACGACTTGTCGATCTTCAGCACGTCGATGGGGAAGTCCCGCAGGTAGCGCAGCGAGGAGAAGCCGGTGCCGAAGTCGTCGACCGCGATGTGCACCCCGAGTTCCTTCAGCGTGTGCAGCACCGTCTGGAGTCGGTCGTCGCGGTGCAGCAGCACCGTCTCCGTCAGTTCCAGCTGCAAGGACCCGGGCTCCAGCCCGGGCGTGCTCAGCGCCTGGCCGACCTGCTCGACGAAGCCGGCGTCGCGGAACTGGCGCGCGGAGACGTTCACGCTGACGTACGGCGGACGGGCGGGACCCGGCAGCCGTTGCAGATCGGCGATGTCGCTGACCGCGTTCTCCAGCACCCACGAGCCCAGCGGGCCGATCTGCCCGGTCTCCTCGGCCAGACTGATGAACTGGTCCGGCTCGACGGACGGCCGCTGCTCGTGCGGCCAGCGGACCAGGGCCTCGAACCCGACGACCTCGCCTCCGGCGATGTCCACGACGGGCTGGTAGCGCAGCGCGAACGCCTTGTCGGCGACCGCCTGGGCCAGCTGGGACTGCAGGTCGTGCCGCTCGACCATGCGGCTGCGCAGCAGCGGCCGGTAGCGGCGCCACTGCCGCTTGCCCGCCGACTTCGCCGCGTACAGCGCGAGGTCGGCGTGGCCCAGCAGTTCTTCCGCGTCCGTACTGTCGCGCGCGGTGGCCACGCCCACGCTCGCGGACACCGTCACCGACTCGTCGACCAGGTCGAACGGCCGGCCCAGTGTCTGGATCACCTGGGCCGCCAGGAGCTCGGCGTCGAGCGGCTGCTTGGCGCCCTCCATCAGCACGGCGAACTCGTCCCCGCCGAGCCGGGCCGCGGTGTCGGTGCGCCGCAGTGTCCGGGACAGCCGGTTGCCGACGGCGATCAGCAGATCGTCGCCCGCCCGGTGCCCCATCGTGTCGTTGACCAGCTTGAAGTCGTCCAGGTCGATGTAGAGCAGACAGGTCAGGGACGACTCGCGGCGGCCGCGCAGCAGGGCGCGCTCGATCCGCTCCAGCAGCAGGGTCCGGTTGGGCAGACCCGTCAGCGAGTCGTGGAAGGCGCGCTGCGTCAGCTCCTGCTCCAGCCGCCGCTGCTCGGTCACGTCCCGCAGCGTCACCACCAGGCCGGAGACGGTCCGCTCGTCCCGGAAGTCGCTGCACCGCACCTCCACCTCGACACGTCCCTCCCGGCGGCGCACCCACCAGTGGTCGTGTCCGGCCCGCGCCCCCCGCTCCCGTACGGCGGCCAGCTCCCGGGCGGCCCGCTCCCGGTCCCCGGGGTCCACCAGGTCCGGCAGCGGGACGCCGATGAGGTCGTCGGTGCCGAACACGGACAGCGCGGACGGGCTGGCGTAGCGGATCGTGTCGTCCTCCTCGAGGATCAGGATGACGTCGGAGGCGTTGCGGACGAGGGTGCGGAAGTACGCCTCGCTCTCCCGCCGGAAGACCTCCTGGCGCAGCTTGACCCGCTCCATGGCCAGGCCCGCGTGCGACGCCAGGATCTCCAGCGAGCCCCAGGTCTCGGTGAGCTGCCGCTCGGGGGCGGCGACCAGCAGGACACCCGGGGCGGTCCCGGCCGGACGGTCGGGCTGGGTCATGGGGCAGGCCAGGACGGAGGGCAGACCGTCCAGTTCGGCGGCGAGGTCGGGTCCGAGGGCGGCCGGGCTCACGAGGTGACTGCCGTGCGCGCCGAGGTCGGCCGCGCGCTCCGTCGGCAGCAGCAGCGTCCGGTGCGGAACCTCCGGCCCCATCAGCCGGTCGACCGCCGTACGGCAGGACTGGTCGACCTCCTCCTGCCGGAAGGCCGAGACCAGCGAGGCGGCGGCCCCGCGCAGCGCGAGTTCCCGTGTCACCGCATGGCGATGGGCCACGACCATCCCCGCCAGCCGCGCGATCACCAGCAGGAACAGCACGCCCGAGAAGGCCGCGATCACGGCGGCGTCCCGCGTCTGCTTGCTCAGCCCCTCGTACAGCAGGATCCCCGGCGCGATGAGCGTGGCCACGGCGAGCACGACCAGCCGGCGCGGCGGCGGCAGCAGGGACTCCCGCTGCGGCACGGCCGCGGTCAGCGTGACCATCGAGGGGTGCAGGGCGGCCAGGCCCCAGGCGGTGTAGAAGGCGATCCAGCCGAGGTCCAGCAGGGTGCCGGTCTGCCACAGGTCGTTCAGTTGCAGCATCCCGTACGCGATGTCGAAGCCGAGCAGTGTCACCGTGCCCACGACCAGCAGCCGCACGGCACGGTTGGGCCCGTCGACCGGACTCGGGGTCAGCAGCCGGGCCAGCAGGGCCAGCACGAGGACGTCGCCGAGGGGATAGGCGATGCTGATGGCGCGCTGCTCCCAGGTCAGCCCCTGCACCACTGTCAGCGGCTGCACCAGGTACACCCACACCGGCAGCGCGAGGCCCGCGGTGATGATCAGCGCGTCGAGCAGGCTCGGCAGGTCGCGATCGGCCCACCGGTGCCGGACGAGCCCCGACAGCCCGATGGCGAAGAGCGGGTAGGTGGCGAGGTAGCAGGCGTCGGCGGGGGAGGGGAACGGGTTGGAGGCGTCGAAGTACTCCTCCATGACGTTGTAGTACGTGTCGCCCGCTATGAAGGTGAGCAGCCCGCCGGCCAGGAACCACCAGGGCCACTGATGGGCGGGCCGGTGGACGCGGATGCCGGTCACCACGGCGACGACGCCGGCGAGCCCGATGACGGCCCACAGGGCGGGACCCGCCGCCGGGACGGTCATGTACACGATTGTGGCGGCCGTGACGAGGGCGATCTGGGCGGCCATCAGCCGACGTGCTGACAGCAAGGACATGCGCCTCCCCCCGTCGGGGAGACCGAGGCGTAGACCCGGTCTGTTGAATTCGATCATAAATTCGCCCGCGCGGTCCTGCATCTCGGGCTGCCGGTCCCGCGAGGCACGGCGGAGGGGAAACTGCCCGGCGGGCCAGGGTCGCCCGGGTCCCTCAGCCGCGTCCCCGGTGGAACCGCACGTGCAATTCCCTCACCCGGTCCGTCAGCTCGGGCACGGGGCCGTCCACGACCACACCCGGTGCGACTTCCTGGACGGGGAGCGTTCGCACCGGCGGCGCGGGTACGCCCAACTCACCCAGCCAGGAGGCGAGTTGTGCGGACGAGGCGACGTAGACGATGCGGCCCAGGCCGACCCAGGCGTGCGCGGCCGCACACATCGGGCAGTGTTCGCCGGAGGTGTAGACCGTGGCCGCCGCCCGCTCCTCGGGAGTGAGCCGGGCCGCCGACCAGCGCGCCAGTTCGAACTCCGGATGCCGCGTGCGATCGCCCGAGGCCACCCGGTTGTGGTCCTCGCCGAGGACCGTGCCGTCCCCGCCGACCAGGACCGAACCGAACGGCTCGTCCCCGGCTTCGAGCGCCTCCGCCGCGAGCTCCACGCAGCGGCGCAGGTACGGCAGTTCCGTGTCCTTCACGACCATGGTGCCGGGCCCCTTCCTGGTGACGGTGTGATCAACAGGACTGTACGGCCGCCGGGGTCCGCGGCCGCACCGGTAAACGCGTTGCCGGGCCGCCCGGCGCGTGCTGGGGTGTGCCCATGACTCAGAAGGATCACACCGCGCTGCTCGCCCTGTTCGACCATGAGCTGCGCGAGGGGGCGCGGCCGGACGGCCCCGGGGCCCGCGTCGAGCGGACCGGCGACGTGGTGCGCCAGGTCGCCGGCGCACAGGGCTGGAACGGCGTCCTGTGGTCCGCCCTCGACGAGGCGGCGGCGGACGCGGCCATCGCCGGGCAGATCGCCCACTACGCCGGGCTCGGCCTCGCATTCGAGTGGAAGCTGTACGGGCACGACCGGCCGGCGGACCTCGGGCAGCGGCTGCGCGCGGCCGGGTTCAGGCCCGAACCCGACGAGACGCTGATGATCGGCGAGATCGCGACCCTCTCCCTCGACGCCGAACCTCCCGAGGGCGTCCGCTTCGTGCCGGTCACCGGTCCGCGAGGCGTGGATCTCGTGGCCGACGTCCACGAGAAGGCGTTCGGCGCCGACAGCGCCTGGCTGCGCGACCAGCTCCTCGCCCGGCTCTCGGCCGACCCGGACACCGTCGTCGCCGTCGTGGCGATGGCCGGCGACGAGCCGGTGAGCGCGGCCCGCATGGAGCTCGTGCCCGGCACGCGGTTCGCCGGGCTGTGGGGCGGCGGCACCGTCGAGGGCTGGCGCGGCCGCGGCATCTACCGCGCCCTGGTGGCCCACCGCGCCCACGCCGCCGCGGCACGCGGCCACCGCTACCTCCAGGTCGACGCCTCCCACCAGAGCCGCCCGATCCTGGAACGCCTGGGCTTCACACCGCTGACCACGACGACGCCGTACGTGTACACGCCGTAGCCGTCCGCCCCGACCCGGCCCGGATGTCACATCCACGCCCGCCCGATCCGTCGCATGGTCATGACGACGAACCAGAAGAACCAGAGCATCCTCCTCGCCGGCGCGAGCGGCGTCCTCGGCCGGCACGTCACCCGGGCCCTGACCGAGGCGGGCCACAAGGTCACCGGACTCGGCAGGAGCCCCGGCAACGGCATCCGCGCCGACCTCATGGACCGCGACGCACTGCTGCGCGAGGTCGACGGACACCACTTCGACACCGTGATCCACGCCGCGACCGCACTGCGCAAGCCCCCCATGCGCGACCGCGACATGTTCACCACCGACGCGCTGCGCACCGAGGGCACGGCCCACCTCGTCGAAGCCGCCCGCCTCACCGGGGCCCGCCGCTTCGTCGTGGAGTCGATGGTCTTCGGCTACGGCTACGGGGACCACGGCGACCGCCCGATCACGGAGGACGACCCCTTCGGCCCGCGTGGCAGGACCCCGCAGCTGGAGCGGCACATCGCGGGCATGCGGACCAAGGAACGGCTCGCCTTCGAGACCGAGGGGCTGGAGGGCATCGCCCTGCGCTTCGGCCTGTTCTACGGCCCCGGCGGCACCGACGCCCTCCTGCCCCTGTTGCGCAGGCGGCAGATGCCGTTGCCCGCCGACCGGGACCGGGTGCTGCCGTGGGTGGAACTCACCGACGCGGCCCGCGCGGTGCTCGCCGCCGTGGAACGCGGCCGGCCCGGACAGGCGTACAACATCGCCGACCGCACCCCGCTCGGCCTGCGCGCCCATGCCGAGTGTGTGGTCGAGTCGTTCGGACTGCCGAGGCCGATGACCGTACCGCTGTGGCTGGTGAAGCCCATGTCGTACATGCACACGGTGATGTCGTCGCGGCTGGTGGTCTCCTGCGCCAAGGCGGAACGCGAGCTGGGATGGACCCCGCGGTACCCGTCCAGCCGTGAGGGGCTCGCCGCGCTGCGGTCGGCGGGCCGTTGATGCCGCGGGCGCGCGTCAGCGGCGCGCCTTCGAGCGGTCCAGTGCGGCGACGCCGAGCGCGGCGAGCCCGATCTGGATGAGCCACTCGACCCAGTCGACGCCCTTGCTGTCGGCGACGTCGAACGCGCCGGCGATCGCGGAACCGGCCAACGCGGCGAGGATGCCGACGAGGATCGTCCACAGGATGCCGATCCGCTGACGGCCCGGGACCACGAGCCGGCCCAGGACGCCGATGACGATGCCGATCACGATGGCACTGATGATGCCGTCGATCTCCATCTCCGCCCCTTTTCTTCAGGACCCCCGCTGTAGTGCTTTTGCCCCCGGTCGGCCGGGACACTCCGGCGCGGACACGGAGAGGCCGGCCCGGGGTGCGGACCGGCCTTCGGTTTCCCTTCCGGTGGGTCGTCCCTTCCGGTGGGTCTACGGCCTCGTGCTGGAGGCCTTCGCCGCCGTGGCGGTGCACGCCAGACCCAGAATCACGGCCAGCGCGCCGATGATGATGTTGTTCCACACGACGCCGGCGTCCGGACTGTCGCCGACGACCCACGGCGAGATGATCATCCATACGCCGAGTGCGCACATGGCCCAGCTCAGGCCGTACATGCGCTCCGGAGCGCGAGTGAACCCGAGCGCCAGCAGGCCGATTGCGATGCCCATGATCAGGTTGTGGGTCACGAGCGGCGGCTGGCTGGTCGTGTAATGGACTATCCACGGGGAGGCCGCGCAGTACAGACCGAGCAGGAACACCGGTCCGTCCACGAGCGCCACATCGCGACCACCGAGCACGCGGGCGTACCGATCCCGCATCTCGGAGGCATCGGGGTGGCTGGTGATGTCACCCCTGGTGGGCGAGACGTTGGCCATGACTCGTCTCCTTCGTCTTGCAGGGCGACCGCGTCTGGTGGGGTGTGCGGTAAGCGCCGCGTAAGCACATTCTGCTCTTATTTTTCCTTTATGTGTAGAGGTTGGTAGAGACGTGAACTTCTACCGGGCGGTACATGTCCGGGGGGATCGGGGGCAAGCGGATGTGTACGACAGTGACCGATCGGCGTCGCCGGCAGGCGGCGCGGGACAGGGGAGGGCAGCGGACGTGTCTGCGGCCATCAGCGCGAAGGTGTTGGAGCGGTTCCCGGCGGGAGCTCCGCGCGGATCATGGCCGGCGGAGGAGTACGCGGCACGCCGCCGGGCCGAGGGCGAACCGGCCACCGTCGTGATGGACCTGGAGTCGGACGCCTTCCTCGTGGTGGTTCCGTCGGACGAGGACTGAACGGAACCGGACCCCGAAATCCCCGGACCGCCAAATCCAGGGTCCGGGATGCGAGATGAGCCGGGATTTCCTTGACGGCCGTCGTCCACCGCTGCCACGATCCATGGCATGACCATGCGACTGGACCTCACGCGGCGACGCCACGTCGACCTCGCACGCGTCTCCAGCGCTTCCTGTCGCGCCGCAGCCTGAGTCTCCCGGCTCGCCGCTTCTCCCCACCGCCGTATTCGCCCTCGGCCGCACACCGTCGCGCCGTCGGGACGTCCTGCGCGGTGCATTTCCCTCATGCCTGAATTCGGCGTCACTCACGCCTGAATCCGGTGCTCAGCCACGCCCGTAGTCGCGCGTAGTCACGCCCGTTGCCACGCCCGTTGAGCACGGCGTCCCCGATTTCGGTGTCGCCGCGCGCGCTCGCGCCCCCTCCCGGAAAGAGACCCCATGGCCACCGTCCTGTCCGTCTCCGGCAGCCCCTCCGCCGCATCCCGCACCAGCCGACTGCTGCGCCACCTGGACGAGCGGCTGACCGCACAGGGCCATGACGTGATCCCGCTCGACGTCCGCACCATCCCCGCCGAGGCCCTGCTCGGCGCGGACTTCCGTCACCCCGCGATCGTCGAGGCCACCGACCTGTTCGCACGAGCCGACGGTGTCGTCGTCGGCACCCCTGTGTACAAGGCGTCCTACTCCGGTGTCCTCAAGGCCCTGCTGGACCTGCTCCCGCAGTACGCACTCACCGGCAAGACCGTCCTGCCGCTGGCCACCGGCGGCAGCGTCGCCCATGTCCTGGCCATCGACTACGCCCTGCGCCCGGTGCTGACCTCCATGGGTGCGGCGCACACCGTGCAGGGCTGGTTCACCCTCGACAAGGACATCACCGTGCACGACGACGGATCCCTGACCGTCGCACCGGCCGCAGACGAGGCGCTCACGCAGGTCGTCGACCAGTTCTCCACGGCGCTCGGCCGCACCCCGCTGCTCGCCGTGGCGGGCTGACACCCGCTCACCGCCACGCCGCCGCACGTTCCCCCCTCGATCGGAGACTCCCCGTGTCCCTCACCTTCCACTGGTTCCTGCCCACCAATGGCGACAGCCGTCATGTCGTCGGCGGCGGCCACGGCTCCCCGGCCACCGCCTCCGGCCGGGACCGGCCCCCGACGGTCGCCTACCTGAGCCAGATCGCCCGCGCCGCCGAGGAGGTGGGCTTCGCCGGTGCCCTCACGCCCACCGGCGCCTGGTGCGAGGACGCGTGGCTCACCACGGCCATGGTCAGCCAGCACACCGAACGCCTGAAGTTCCTCGTCGCCTTCCGGCCCGGGCTGATCTCGCCCACCCTCGCCGCGCAGATGGCCTCCACGTTCCAGCGGCAGACCGGCGGACGGCTGCTGCTCAACGTCGTCACCGGCGGCGAGAACCGGGAACAGCGGGCCTTCGGCGACTTCCTCGACAAGGACAGCCGGTACCGCCGTACCGGTGAATTCCTGCACCTCGTACGGGAGTTGTGGCAGGGCGGAACCGTCGGTCTGCACGGTGAGCACCTCCGGGTGCAGGACGCGAAGCTCGCCCGCGTGCCCGACCCCGTTCCCCAGGTGTATTTCGGCGGCTCCTCGGCCATCGCGGGAGAGATCGCCGCCCGGCACGCCGATGTCTATCTCACCTGGGGCGAGCCGCCCGCCCAGGTCGCCGAGAAGCTCGACCGGATCCGCTCGCTGGCCGCCGCCGAGGGGCGCACCCTCCGCTTCGGGATCCGGCTGCACGTCATCACCCGCGACACCGCCGAGCAGGCCTGGGCCGAGGCGGACCGGCTGCTGGACGGCTTCGACCCGGAGACCGTGGCAGCGGTGCAGGCCGGGCTCGCCCGCAGCGAGTCGGAGGGCCAGCGGCGCATGCTCGCCCTGCACGGCGGCCGGCGCGACAGCCTGGAGATCCACCCCAACCTGTGGGCCGGCGTCGGCCTGGTGCGCGGCGGCGCGGGCACCGCCCTGGTCGGCAGCCACGACGAGGTCGCCGAGCGGATCAAGGAGTACCAGGCCCTCGGCATCGACGAGTTCATCCTCTCCGGCTATCCCCATCTGGAGGAGGCGTACTGGTTCGGGGAGGGCGTGCTGCCGCGCCTCGCCGCGCAGGGGCTGTGGCGGCATCCCGCGGACCAGGGCACCGCACCCGCGACGCCCACCGAGCCCGCCGTGCTCGCGCCCTTCGCGAGTTAGGGCTCGGCGGCCTCCCGCCCCAGCTCGTCGGCCTCCCGCCCCAACGATCAACCCTCCGGCCCGCGTTGGGCGTCATTCCGTCCCGAGGGGCAGCCCTGCCCCTCGGTGAACGGGAGGCACACATCATGAAGCAGCGGGCTTCACGCACCATCTCATTCGGCCTGGCCGTGGCGTTGTGCGCCGGGGTGGCGGCACTCGCCCCGTCCGCGCACGCGGCCCAGTCGCCGCGCGGCCACGAGGCGACCCGGACCGCGTTGCGTGATCTCGTCGACAAGGGCGGACTGCCCGGAGTGGCCGCCAAGGTCCAGGAGGGGAAGGCGAGTTGGTTCGCGGAGGCCGGCCACGCCGACACCGCCACGGGCCGTGAGCGTTCCCCCGGCGACCACTTCCGCGGAGCCAGCATCACCAAGACCTTCGTCGCGACCGTCCTGCTCCAGCTGGAGGCGGAAGGCAGACTGAGCCTCGACGACACCGTCGAGCGATGGCTGCCCGGCCTGGTGCGGGGCAACGGCTACGACGGCGACGAGATCACGCTGCGTCAGCTCCTCAACCACACCAGCGGCATCGCCAACTACACCGACGACCCCGCCTTCCTCCACGACGCCGCCGGTCCCGGCTTCCCGGAGCACCGGTACGACACGCACACGCCCGAGGAACTCGTGGCGATTGCCCTGAAGTATCCGCCGCTGCCCGACCCGGAGACGGCGCCGGTGTACTCGAACACCAACTTCGTCATCGCCGGGATGGTCATCGAGAAGGCGACGGGCCGCTCGTACGAGCAGGAGATCACCCGCCGTATCGTGCGGCCCCTGAAGCTGCGCGGCACATGGTTCCCGGGCACGTCGCCCCACATGCCGAAACCCCACCCCGTCGGCTACTCCCGACTCCACCAGGACGCCCCCGACGCCCCGATCCACGACGCCACCGAACAGAACATGACCTGGCTGGGCGCGGCAGGCGACGTCATCTCCACCAGCGGCGACCTCAACCGCTTCCAACGCGCCCTGACCAAGGGCGAGTTGCTGCCTCGGAAGCAGATGGAGAAGATGCTCGACGAGGTGCCCGCGGGGGGCGGGCTCGGATACGGCCTCGGAGTCGAGTTCGCGCAGCTGTCCTGCGGCGTGAAGGTCGTGGGCAAGAGCGGCCGCACGAACGGCTCCCTGTCCGCGATGGTCGGCACCCCGGACGGGAAGCACCAGCTGACGTTCAACATCAACGGTGACTGGCTCCCGGACCCGTCGCTCTACACGAACGTGATCGAAGCGGAGTTCTGCGGCAGCGTCCCGTCCCGCACGGACGAACCGTCGGCGCTGCCCCGGCTCGGTTAACCGGCCGCCAGTGCGCCGAGGTGCGTCCGGCGTGCCTCGGCCGTCTGGGCCTGCACCAGCAGGAACATCCCCTCGCGTGCAAGCCGCTGCGCCCGGCTGTCCAGGGCCATGGACCGGCCGCCCCCGGCCACGATCGCCGCGGTCGTGGCCGCCCGCAGCACGCCGTACGCCCGTGTCTTCAGCGCCAGGCGTTCCGGGACGCACTCGTGCGGGGCGGGGTGGTCGGCCAGGGCGTAGGCCTCCCGCCGCACCTCGTCGAGCCGGGCCCGCAGCGCCCGGGCCGGCTCCCGGCCGTCCGGGGTGTCCGCCACCAGGTCCAGCGCCGCGCTCGCCACCCCGAACACGGCCGGACTGGTGTTGGCGGCCCTGGGCAGGTCGATCAGGGCGAACTGCTCCCGCGGGGTGCGCAGCACGACGGCGTCCTGCGGCACCCACAGGCCGTCCAGCTCCAGGGAGACCGTACGGGCGGCGGTGAGGGCCGCTAGCCGCATCGGCGCCGACGGACGCATCCCCGGCTGTTCGCGGGCCTCGGCGACGACGAACACCACCTCGGCCGTGTCCGTCACACCGGCCAGCAGCATCACGTCGTTCAGACCCCAGCCCGTGTACCAGGGCACCGTGCCCTCGAAGCGCCAGCCGCCCCGCTCGGGGACCGCCCGCACGGGCACCCGGGGGAAGGCACGGACGTGTGCGAACGCGATGCCGGCCAGCGACTCGCCGGTCGCCAGCGGGCGCAGCAGCCTCTCCCGGACCGGCGAGTCGTAGGTGGCGAGCAGCTTCACCGGCGTGTGGTGCTGTGTCTGCACGAACCAGGTGGAGCAGCACGCCCCGGACAGGATCTCGGCGACCTCCCGGGCCACGGCGACGGGCGCGTCCGCCCCGCCGTACTCCGTCGGCGCGCCCAGTCCGAGCAGCCCCGACCGCCGCACCGCCTCGATGTGGCTCACCGGCACCCCCTCCTGGTCGACGCGCTCGGCGTGCGGGACGAGGAGATCGCGCGCGAGTCGCTGTGCGCGGATGACGAGCGGGTGGGACGGGTGCGGCGACGAGGCGAGGGGCATGGAGCTCATGGGACAGATTCTCGCGGGTCGTGCGGCGCGGGGTGCCGTCCCCGGGGTATGTCGTTCGCCCGGAACCGTCAGGAATGCGCGCCGCGCAGATCCAGTTCCGTCAGCACGTCGAAGTCGAGCCCGTCGGCGCGGGCCAGATAGATGCGCTGGCGGACGTGGCTGTCCCGCAGGTGCAGCAGTCCGCGCGGACCCTCGTACGACACCGCGCCGGCCGCCGCACCGATCGCCGACACGTCCAGCGTCCCGGCCCGCTTCAGCAGCGCGGCCAGCAACAGCACGCCCTCGTAGCAGGATTCGCCGAGGCTGCCCAGGGCGGGTGCCTCGACGCCGTAGCGGGCCGCGTACCGCCCCTGGAAATCGAGGGTGTCCCGATTGGCCAGCGAGGCGAAGAAACCGGCCGTGCTGTAGAGGTCCTCGGTGGCCGACGGGCCGCTCGCCAGCAGCATGTTCTCGTCCATCAGCGTGCTCAGCCGCAGACACCGCGCGTGCAGGCCGTGCGCCGCGAACGCCCGGTTGAAGCGCACCGCGTCGCTGCCGACGAGCAGCATCAGCACCCCGTCGGCGTCCGAGCGCTCGATGCCGCGCAGCACCGGCTCGAAGTCGTGGGTGCCGAGCGGGAGATAGACCTCGCCGGCCACGGATCCGCCGGACGTGTGCGCGTACCGCCGGGCCGACCGTGCCGTCCGCCTCGGCCACACGTAATCGTTGCCGACGACGAACCACCGCCGCACCCCGCGTTCACGCGCCAGCAGGTCCATCGCGGGCCGCAGTTGGTCCCGCGGCGTCTCGCTCGTCAGGAACACGCCCGCGGTGTCCTCACCGCCCTCGTACAGCGCGGTGTACACGTACGGGACGCGGTGCGCGATCCGCGGTGCCAGCGCCCGGCGCACCGAGGAGATGTGCCAGCCCGTGACGCCCTGCACGACACCCAGGTCCACCAGCGCCTCGACCTGGCCGGCGACCTCGCCGGGCGCGCCCGAGCCGTCGACCGGCACCAGCCGGAGCTCCCTGCCGAGCACGCCGCCGTCCCGGTTGACCTCCTCGGCGGCCAGCCGCGCACACAGCTCACAGGTGGGCCCGAAGATCCCGGCCGGCCCCTGCAGGGGGAAGACGAGCGCCACGCCGAGGACGGAGTCGTCGGCCGTGAACCACTCGGGTGCGGGGAGGTCGTGCCGGACCATGGCGTCATGATTCCGGCTCCGCCGTACGAACTCCAGCGCGTCTCCTAGGATGGACGCACTTCCTGTCGCAACAGCCCCGAGGAGCAGGATGCCCACCCCGCCCCCGCGCCGGCCCGACGACCTCGTGCAGCTGCTGACGCGGGCCGAGCGGCTGGCGGCTCGGCGGTTGCAGGCCGTGCTGGAGGAGGAGGGCTGCTCGCTCGACGCGTGGCGGGTGCTGGCGCTGTTGGCCGACGGCGAGGGGCACCACATGACGGCGATCGCGGAGGCCGCCTTTCTGCCGCCTCCGACGCTGACCAAGCTCGTGGACCAGCTCGTCGACCAGAACCTCGTCCACCGCCGGGTCGACCCGTTCGACCGCCGTCGCGTCCTCGCCCACCTCACTCCTCGCGGCCGGCAGTACCGGCAGCGGCTCGACCGCGCGGTGCGCGCCGGCTGGCCCCCGCTCGGCGAGGGCGACGACGAACTGCTGCGGTCCCTGCTGGACCGGCTGGCCGCGACGCTGACGGAGTCGGCACACGTGTGAGCGTCCGGGGCGTGTGCAGGCCCCGCGGACACCTGCGAGCCGCCGAGCGGCTCCCTGCGCACGATGACTGGTCTACACCCTTGACTGGTACAGACCAACGCGGTTGAGTGTGCCTCCGACAACCCCCCACCACGGCCGCGCCACGGCTGTGCTTCACCCTGCCTGGCCGGGTGCGGCCGTGTCCCGCAAAGGAGTTGAACCCGTGTCGAGACGCCGTGTCTCCGCTGTCCTTGCCGCCCTCGCCCTCGCCGGCACCGCGCCGGTGCTCCTGCCGGCCACCAGCGCCTCCGCCGCCGCGTGCTCCAGCTATCCCAACTGGGTGGCGGGCAAGTCCTACGCCGCCGGCGACATCGTCCGCTACACCGACGGCAAGGCGTACCGAGCCGAGCACGCCAACCCGGGCTACGACCCGACCATCAGCACCTGGTACTGGGAGCCGTACGCCTGCGACAGCGGTCCGGGCACGCCCGACGCGCGCTTCGTCGTGAGCGAGGCGCAGTTCAACCAGATGTTCCCGAACCGGAATCCCTTCTACACCTACCGCGGGCTGACGGCGGCCCTGAGCGCCTACCCCGGCTTCGCCAACACCGGCAGCGACACGGTGAAGAAGCAGGAGGCCGCCGCCTTCCTCGCCAACGTCAGCCACGAGACCGGCGGCCTGGTGCACGTGGTGGAGCAGAACACCGCCAACTACCCGCACTACTGCGACTGGAGCCGGCCCTACGGCTGCCCGGCCGGCCAGGCCGCCTACTACGGGCGCGGACCGATCCAGCTCAGCTGGAACTTCAACTACAAGGCCGCCGGCGACGCGCTCGGCATCGACCTGCTGAACAACCCCTGGCTGGTCCAGAACGACGCGGCCGTCGCCTGGAAGACGGCCCTGTGGTACTGGAACACCCAGACCGGCCCCGGCAGCATGACCCCGCACAACGCCATGGTGAACGGCGCCGGATTCGGCCAGACGATCCGCAGCATCAACGGCTCCCTGGAGTGCGACGGCAAGAACCCGGCGCAGGTGCAGAGCCGCGTGACCAACTACCAGCGGTTCACGCAGATCCTCGGAACCTCGCCCGGAGGCAATCTCTACTGCTGAGAGCGAGCCGTGTGTGAGACTCCGTCGATGAGCTCACAGACGATCACCGCGGACGCCGCCGGCACCTGGAAACTCGGCGACCTGCCCGTCCACCGCCTCGGCTTCGGCGCGATGCGGCTGACGGGCAGCGCCGCCTTCCATCTCGGCACCCCCAGTGACCGCGACCGGTCGATCGCCGTCCTGCGCAAGGCGATCGACCTCGGCGTGAACCACATCGACACGGCCGCCTTCTACTTCTCGTCGCTGCGCTCCGCCAACGAACTCATCAACAGCGCGCTGGCGCCGTACCCCGACGACCTGGTCATCGTCACCAAGGTGGGCCCCCACCGGACCTACGACGGGCAGTGGGGCACCTCGGCCCGCCCCGAGGACCTGCGCGGACACGTCGAGGAGAACCTGCGCCAGCTAGGCCGCGATCACCTCGACGTGGTCAACCTGCGCCGGATGCCGAAGTACGACTCGATCGCCGAGCACTTCGGCGCACTCGCGGAACTGCGCGAGGCCGGGCTGATACGCCACCTCGGCATCTCCAACGTCGAGCCCCGCCACCTCGCCGAGGCGCAGGCCATCGCACCGGTGATCTGCGTACAGAACCGGTACGCCCTCGACCGCCCCGACCCCGTCACCGACGAACTGCTGCGGATCTGCGCCGAACAGGGCATCGCCTTCGTGCCGTTCTACGCCGTCGCCGGCGAGGGCGGGGAGCACGGAGCCGCCACCGCCCATGACGAGGAGGTACGCGCCGTCGCCCGCGCCCACGGGGCGAGCCCGGCGCAGATCCGCATCGCCTGGACCCTGCACCAGAGCCCGCATGTGCTCGCCATCCCCGGCACGGGCAACCCCGACCACCTCACCGAGAACGTGGCGGCGGGCGCGATCCGCCTCACGGACGGGGAGCTGGACCGGCTCAACGGGCTGCGCTCGGCGGCCGGCTGACCCGTCAGACCACCCAGACCCCGTCCCGCATGAGATGCCGGCGCGGCAACTCGTGCACCTCGCACCAGGCTTGCACCGCGCGCGGCCGCACCCGGAAGAACGCGTACGACGCGTGGTCCTCGCGAGGATCCCAGCCGGTCTTCGCGCGGAACGCCTCGGCAGCCGCCGGCGGCACCTCGGGCGTCGTGAAGGTCTCCACGTCACCGTCGAGGAGCACGACGTCCCGGGTGTCCCCGAAGGCCAGCCGGGCCCGCCGGCCGTCCCGCAGATTACGGCCGGTGGGATTGGTCAGCCGAGTGCACAGCCACACGGCCTCGTCGTGCCACACGAACCAGAGCGGCACCAGACACGGCACGCCCTCGGTGTCCGCCGTGGCGACCCAGATGTCGATCTCCCGCTCCATACGGTCCAGGAGGTCCGCCTTGCGCTGTTCTGGGGTGCGGGGAGGCTCGGTGATCTTCATGGGCGGCACGCTAGCGGTCGGCCGGGCGCACCGCCTCGGGCTGGGGGCGTAGGCCGCGGACCTAGGTCGTCGCGGGAGCGAGGCCCGCGCCCGCCGCGCCCCGAGCGCGGGCTGTTTTCGTCACGCAGGCGGGCTGTTTTGCGTCACGCAGGTGTTACGTATAACCTCTCCCGTCAACCACCCGCTCCGAGAGGTCCTGATGCGACGTATCGCCCTGGTCACCCTCGTCGTCGACGACTACGACGAGGCGATCCGCTTCTACACCGAGGCCCTCGGGTTCCGGCTCGCCGAGGACGCTCCCCGGCCCGGCGGATCACGCTGGGTCGTCGTCGAACCCGGGAATCCGGGCACGGGCACCGGCCTGCTGCTCGCCCGTGCCGAGGGGGAGGCGCAGGCCGACCGGGTCGGGGACCAGACCGGTGGGCGGGTCGGTTTCTTCCTGCACACCGACGACTTCGCCCGGGACCACGCCCGGATGACCGCCGCGGGCGTCACGTTCCTGGAGGAGCCGCGGCACGAGCCGTACGGAACCGTCGCCGTCTTCCAGGACCTGTACGGCAACCGCTGGGACCTGCTCCAGCCCGCCACCGACTAGAACTCCGACTCCCACCGAGTACGCACTGCCGAGGAACACGCACATGACCGCGCCCCGCATCGACACCGACACCCTCCGCCGGCTGCCCAAGGCCGTGCTGCACGACCACCTCGACGGCGGCCTGCGCCCCGCCACCGTGGTCGAGCTCGCGGACGCGGTCGGCCACACCCTGCCCGCCACCGACCCCGCCGAACTCGCCGCCTGGTACTACGACGCCGCCAACTCCGGCGACCTGGTGCGCTACATAGCCACCTTCGAGCACACCCTCGCCGTGATGCAGACCCGCGAGGGCCTGCTGCGCACCGCCGAGGAGTACGTGCTCGACCTCGCCGCGGACGGTGTCGTCTACGGCGAGGTGCGCTACGCCCCGGAGCTGATGGTGAAGGGCGGGCTGGCCCTGCCCGAGGTCGTCGAGACCGTGCAGGAGGGCCTTGCGGCGGGGATGGCCAAGGCGGCGGCCGCGGGGACGCCCGTGCGCGTCGGGACGCTGCTGTGCGGGATGCGGATGTTCGACCGCAGCCGGGAGATCGCCGACCTGGTCGTGGCGTTCCGGGACGCCGGTGTCGTCGGCTTCGACATCGCCGGGGCCGAGGACGGCTTCCCGCCCGCCGACCACCTCGCCGCCTTCGAGCACCTGCGCCGCGCGAACGTGCCGTTCACCATCCACGCCGGGGAGGCCCACGGCCTGCCCAGCATCCACCAGGCCCTTCAGGTCTGTGGCGCGCAGCGCATCGGGCACGGGGTGCGCATCACCGACGACATCCCCGACCTCACCTCCGGCAAGCTCGGCCGCCTCGCGGGCTGGGTGCGCGACCGGCGTGTCGCCCTGGAGATGTGCCCGACCTCCAACCTCCAGACCGGCGCCGCGGCCTCCATCGCCGAGCACCCGATCACCGCGCTGAAGGACCTCGGCTTCCGCGTCACCCTGAACACCGACAACCGGCTCGTGTCGGGCACCACGATGACCCGCGAGATGTCCCTGCTGGTCGAGCAGGCGGGCTGGACCGTCGAGGACCTGCGCACGGTCACGGTGAACGCCCTGAAGAGCGCGTTCCTCCCGTTCGACGAGCGGAACGCGCTGATCCGGGACGTGGTCCTGCCCGGCTACGAGGCCGCGCTCTGAAGGATTCCTCGCAGGTAGGCGGCCTGTCCGATGTGCTGGAGATCGTCGGACAGGACGCTGACCAGCCGGACGCCCAGGGTGACCGGCGGGTCCCAGCGCTCGTCGACGACGCGCTCCAGATCCTTGGCCGCCAGGCCACGCAGGGCTTCCAGGGTCTGGTCGTGCACGGCGTCGTAGTAGCCGGTCAGCATCTCGCCGGAGTCGACCCGGACCTTGGCGACCTTGGCGGGGCTGTGGCCGTAGCCCGTGTCATGCCGGGGCAGACCGAGGCCGAAGCGTTTCTCCCAGTCCTGGGACAGCCACACCTGGTCGAGGCCGAAGGCGTCGGCGACGTGGTCGTCCTGGACACGGGTGAGGTGCCAGACCAGCCAGGCGATGGAGTTGGTGTCGGGGGAGGGGCGGGCGCTCAGTTCGTCGGGCCCGAGGCCCTCGACGGTGGCGTGGACTTCTTCCCGGATGCGGTTGTAGCCGTCGATGAGGATGTCCTTCGCATGCATGCCTCCACCATGGCGCATCCCCGCGCCCTGTGCGCCCCCGGGTGCGCACGCCGGTGGTCTCCGCGTGCGCGCCTGTTTGTCCGTGGCGTGCTCGCAGTCTTCCGTAGCGTGCACGGCGTCTCGCGGTGAGCCCGGAGTCCTCTGTGGCGCGCTGGGTGGGTGCTGCTGCGTGCTCGCCGTGTGCCGTGGCCTCTTCGGCGGTGTGCTCGCCGTCTCCCGTGACGCACCCACCGTCTCCGGTGTCGCGCTTGGGTCCCCAGTTGCGTCCTCGCGGTCTCAGGTGTTGCGGCCTGTGGTCTGCGTCTTACGTTCCCATGGCCTCTGGTGTCATGTCCGCGGCCCCCGGCGAGGCGCTCGCGGCCCCTGGTGCCGCGCTGTCGGCCCCCGGCGGGCCGGCCGCGGCCCCCAGGGACGGGCCAGTGCTCCCCGCCGACGCGCCCGTGCTCCCCGTCGACCCGCCCGTGGTCTCCAGCAGCGCCATCAGTGCCCGGGCCGCCGGGCTCGTGGCCTGCCGGGGCGGCAGCAGGGCCACCGTCTCGTAGACCGCCTCGCCGGTGCCCTTCACCGGCAGCGCGGTCAGGGAGGCCCGTTTGTGCGCGAAGTGCCGCGGCACGACGGCGACGCCGAGGTTCTCGTCGACCAGGTCGAGCAGGGTGTGCACGTCGTTCACCTCCAGGGCCACGGTCCGCCGTACCCCCGCGGCGGCGAACACCGTGTCGGTGGTGCGGCGCGGCCCCCAGTCCGGGTGGAAGTCGACGAACACCTCCCCGCCCAGCTCCTCCGGCGTGACGGCCGCACCGGCCGCGGCGAGCCTGTGGCTGGAGTGGCACAGCAGCGTCATCGGCTCGCTGGTCAGCGGCACCGACCGCAGCTGGTCGCTGTCCGCCTGTGTCCGTACGGCGAACGCCAGGTCGAGCCGCCCGGCCGCGACCTCCTCCGCGAGCGCGCCCGACCCGGCCTGCCGCAGACAGATCTCCACGTCCGGATGCTGGTGCCGGAAGGCGGCGAGCAGCCCCGCGACATGCACCCCGGCGATGCACTGCTCACTGCCGAGTGCGAGCATGCCGCGCAGGACGCCCTGCACCGCCGCCACCGCCTCGTGGGCGGCCCGCACCTGCGCCAGGATCCGCTCCGCCTCACCGAGCAGCGCCCGCCCGGCCGGGGTGAGCGTCACCCGGCGGGTCGTGCGCACGAACAGGGGCGTCTGGAGCTCCCGCTCCAGCGCCCGGATCGAGGCCGACAGGCCGGACTGGGACACCAGGAGCCGCTCCGCCGCCCGGGTGAAGTGCTGGTCCTCGGCGACCGCGACGAAGTGCTGCAAGTGGCGCAGTTCCATGACTGAGAAGCGTAGCCGCTGAATTCCATCGGATTCTTCTGTTGGACGCATGGGAGCAGGTCACGACAGAGTGGACACCGGTTTCCTCCCGACCGAGCCAACCCTCTGGAGTCGCGTTGTACACCGCACACCCCGACCGCTACGCGGACATGCCCTACCGGCGCACCGGACGCAGCGGCCTGAAGCTCCCCGCGCTCTCGCTCGGCCTGTGGCACAACTTCGGCCCGGACCGGCCGGTCGAGACCCAGGAAGCCATCCTGCGCCGCGCCTTCGACCTCGGCGTCACCCACTTCGACCTCGCCAACAACTACGGCCCGCCGCCCGGCGCCGCCGAGTCCGCGCTGGGCGAGTTCCTGAAGTCGGACTTCGCGGCCTACCGCGACGAGCTGGTCATCTCCACCAAGGCCGGCTATCTGATGTGGCCGGGCCCGTACGGCGAGTGGGGCTCGCGCAAGTACGTGCTGTCCTCGCTGGACCAGAGCCTCAAGCGGATGGGCCTCGACTACGTCGACATCTTCTACTCGCACCGCCCCGACCCGGAGACTCCGCTGGAGGAGACGATGGGCGCGCTGCACTCGGCGGTGCAGCAGGGCAAGGCGCTGTACGTCGGTATCTCCAACTACTCGGCGGAGCAGACCCGCGAGGCCGCCCGCATCCTGGGCGAGCTGGGCACCCCGCTCCTCATCCACCAGCCGCGCTACTCGATGCTGGACCGCCGCCCCGAGGACGAGGGCCTGCTGGACGCCCTCGACGAGCTGCAGGTGGGCTCCATCGTCTTCTCCCCGCTGGAGCAGGGCCTGCTCTCCGCCCGCTACCTCGACGGCATCCCGGAGGGCTCCCGGGCTGCGAGCGACAGCCCGTTCCTGAACTCCGACGCGGTCACCGAGGAGCTGGTGGGCCGGCTGCGCGACCTGAACGACATCGCCAAGACGCGCGGCCAGACCCTGGCCCAGATGGCGCTGGCCTGGGTGCTGCGCGGCGGCCGGGTCACCTCCGCGCTGGTCGGCGCGAGCAGCCCGCAGCAGCTGGAGGACAGCGTCGGGGCCATCGCCAACCTGGACTTCGACGCGGACGAGCTGGCCCGCATCGACGCGATCGTCAAGCAGTAGCCGTTCCCCGCCTGCCCGGGGGCGGCGACCGCCCCCGGGCAGGCTCCAGGAGGTCTAGGGACCGATCCGCTCCTCCAGGCGCACCGTCACCGTGTCGCCCTCCTCCTTGCCGATGGCCTTGCGGACGTCGGCCTTCACGGGCAGCTTGTGCGTGCCGTCGCCCAGGGCCATGAACGAGCTGCGGAACGGGTGCCCGTCGATCGTCCCGCGGACCTTGACCAGGCCGCGGGTGCCGAAGTACTCGGCCGACGGGGGCCAGACCAGGTAGGTCCAGCCGCCCTCGGCGGGGCTCCTGCGCAGGACCGCGGTGAATTCCGCGTCCAGTCTTCCGGTCGTGTTTCCGGTCGTGGCCATGGTGTCCTCCGCTGTTCGGTCGCCTCTCACACACCAGACCGCCGGACTCCGGAAAACTCATCGAAGCACGCGATGGGGATGGTCAGCCCCCGGACCACCGCTCGCGGCGGCGACCGCCCGCAGCGTTTCGGCCAACTCCGGGTGTGAATATGCCAGGAGACTGGCCGGAAAGACATGGTGACAGTGTTTCAGTAGTGAACATACTGACCAGCGAGAGCGCTTCACATCCAGCGACGGCGCCCTCACGCACAGCACGCGAGCCGCAGGACAGGCAAGGCCGGGCAGGCAGGCGGGCAGGGCAACGGGGGAGGGTCACGTGCACGACGAGTTTCTGTGCCATGTCACGGCGTACGGAGTCTGCGACGGCCGCCGCATCGGGGTCCCGCTGGGCACCTACCGGGCGCCGACCCTCGCCCTCGCCCTGTGGTGGCTGCGCGACCGCGCCTCCTGGATCGCCCAGCGCCTCGACCCCCGGCCCGACGCCGAGCACTTACCGCCGGGCGCGCTCGTGCCGGTCGCCGAGACCGTGCCGGACGTGCCCACCCTGCTGCGCGCCTGGTGCGCCGATCCCGCCCAACAGGAGCGAGTCGCCGAGGAGTTGGCGGCCGGACGGCTGGTGCGCATCGCCACCAGCGACGACACCACCGAGTACGAACTGCTCGCCGAGTCCGTGGATGCCCTGCGGATGCAGCGGACGGCTCCCACCCTGGGCGTGCCCGTGGCCTGAGCGGCTCGCCGAGTCAGATATCAGGCAAATCGGTAGAATCTTGGTCATGGCGCAGTCGTCGGTAACACCAGAACTCGTCCTGGAGACCGAGACGGGCTCCACAGTGATGATCCCGGGCCGCGATTACCACGTCGGACGCGACCCGATGAGCGACATCGTCATCGACGACGACCGGGTCTCCTGGCACCACGCGGTCCTGAGACCCGACGACGGACACTGGACCATCGAGGACGAGAACAGCACCAACGGCACCTACGCCGAGGGCCGCCGCATCCACGAATGGGATGTCGGCCCCGGCAGCGTCATCCGCTTCGGCAACCCGGCCGACGGGCCGCGCGTGGTCCTGACGGGCCGCCCCGCACCGGCCCCGGAACGCCCCTCCGCCGTCTCCATGCCGGCCATGACGGGCACCTACCGGCAGCCCACCACCGTACGGCCGCTGCCCGCCCGCACCGTCCGCATCGGCCGTGCCACCGACAACGACCTGGTCATCGACGACCTGGTGGTCTCCCGCCGGCACGCCGAACTGCGCGCCCTGCCCGACGGGACCTACGAGATCACCGACCTCGGCAGCCACAACGGCACGTACCTCAACGGCAGCCGCGTCACCAGCGCCGCGGTCGGCCAGGGCGACATCGTCGGCATCGGCCACTCGGCGTTCTGCCTCGTCGGCGACCAGCTCCAGGAGTACGTCGACACCGGTGAGGTCTCGCTCGACGTGCAGGACCTCGCGGTCTCCGTCGACCGGGGCCGCAAGACGCTGCTCGACCACGTGTCGTTCCCGGTGGGGGAGAAGTGCCTGCTGGCCGTCGTCGGCCCGAGCGGCGCCGGGAAGTCCACGCTCCTCAACGCCCTCACCGGCCAGCGGCCCGCCGACCACGGCACCGTCCTCTACGACGGCCGCGACCTCTACCGCGACTACGCCGAGCTGCGCCAGCGCATCGGCCTCGTCCCGCAGGACGACATCCTGCACGCCCAGCTGACCGTCCGCAAAGCCCTCTCCTACGCCGCCGAGCTGCGCTTCCCGCAGGACACCGCCAAGGCCGAGCGGCGCGCCCGGGTCGACGAGGTGATCCGCGAACTGGGCCTGGAGCAGCGCGCCGACCAGCACGTGCACAGCCTGTCCGGCGGTCAGCGCAAGCGCGTCAGCGTGGCCCTGGAGCTTCTGACGAAGCCGTCGCTGCTCTTCCTCGACGAGCCGACCTCCGGACTCGACCCCGGCATGGACCGCTCGGTGATGCACATGCTGCGCGGCCTCGCCGACGACGGCCGGACCGTCATCGTGGTCACCCACAGCGTGCTCAGCCTGGACGTGTGCGACCGGCTGCTCGTGCTCGCACCCGGCGGGAAGATCGCCTACTACGGGCCGCCCGAGGACGCCCTGGCGTACTTCGGTTTCGAGCAGTGGCCGGAGGCCTTCGAAGCCTTCGACCGGGACGCGGACCGGGACTGGGCCGGGGACTACAGCGCCTCGCCCTTCCACGGCCGGTACGTCGCCGACGCCACCGCCCAGCCCCAGCAGCCCCGGTCCGGGCCCGTGGTCATCGCTCCGCCGCCCCGGCCGCGCAGCCGGGGCGCCCAGCTCGGCACGCTGGTGCGGCGGTACGCGGCCGCGCTCGGCGCCGACCGCACCTTCCTGATCATCATGATCGCCCTGCCGTTCGTGATGGGCATCATGGCGCGGGCCCTAGCGGGCGGCAAGCTGACGCAGGACACGGCGATGAACGCCCTGCTCATCCTGTGCGTCGGCGCGGTGCTCACCGGGGCCGCCAACGCCGTGCGGGAACTCGTCAAGGAACGGGTGATCTACCAGCGTGAGCGGGCGGTGGGCCTGTCCAGATCGGCGTACCTGATGTCCAAGGTCGTCGTCCTGGGCGTCATCACCGTGCTCCAGGCGGTGGTGCTGACCCTCGTCGCGCTGCTCGGCGTGGACCTCAACGCACCCGGTGGCGAAGGCGTGCTGATGTCGCCCCTGGTGGAGATCACGGTCGCCGTCGCCCTGCTGGCGTTCACAGCGATGATGCTCGGCCTGTTCATCTCCGCGCTGGTGCGCAAGGAGGAGGTGACGATGCCGCTGCTCGTGCTCATCGCCATCGTCCAGGTCGTCTTCTGCGGCGCCCTGCTGAAACTGGACGGTGTCCCCGGGCTCGAGCAACTGGGCTGGCTGGTGCCCGCGCGCTGGGCGCTGGCCGCGATGGCCGGCACCGTCGGGCTGGACCGGATCGTGCCCGACGACCTGACCAAGGATCCGCTCTTCGAGCACTCGGCGGGCACGTGGCTGCTCGACGTCGGGATGCTGCTCGTGCTGTCGGCGCTCTTCGCCTTCCTGGTGTCCCGCCTGCTGCGCCGCCACGAACCGGCCGTGATGCGGAAGTAGGCAGCGCCTGTGACGACTCCTGGATTCCGGCCCACGCACGTGGTCCCGCAGAACGGGATGCCCGCCTGGGAGGCCCCCGACCCGTCCCGGCCCACCGTGGACCTGGACCCGCTGCTGCCGGTGCAGCTGCTGGAGCGGCAGGGCGACTGGGGGCACGTGCTGTGCTTCAACGGCTGGTCGGCCTGGGTCGACGGCCGCCGCCTGGTCGCCGTACCGCAGGATCCGCCCGCCGCGGACGGGCCGCTCACCCGCAGCGCCGATCCGCGTCCGCTGCTGAGCCGGGCGCAGGAAGCCCTGGCGCGCTACCGCTCCGCGGTCGAGGACCTCGCGGGCGGTTCGGACCGGGAGTCCTTTCACGCCCGTACGCACGGGCTGCGGATCGGCGTCGTCGTCGACGGCGAGTCCGTGTGGCTCTACGACGCCGCGCACGGGCACTGGGTGTACGCCGACGGCACCCGGGCGACCACGTACGCGACGGACGAGACACCCCGCTCCGACCCCGAACCCCGCCCGGTCGAACCCCCGGCCCCGGCACGCACCCCGACCAGGGTCGTCCCCGCGGAGGCCGTCGAGGAGCCACCCCGCTCGGAGTTCGTGCCTCCCGAGGCTCCCGATCCCACGCGGGTGGTGTCATCGGAGGTTCCCGAGGACTCGCCGGCCGCGTCCCGCGAGGCCCCGGAGCCGACACGGGTGGTGTCGCCGGGCGTTGCCGAGCCCGAGCCCCCTCGGGCCGTGTCGCCTGAGTCCGCCGAGCCGACGCGGGTTGTGTCTCCTGAGGCGTCCCAGCCGGCGCCGTCCGTGCCCCCTGAAGCCCCTGCCCCCACGCGGGTGGTGTCATCGGAGGCTCCTGAGCCCCCTCGGGCTGCGTCTCGCGAGGCGCCGGAACCGCCACAGAGCGCGTCTTCTGAGACCGCTGAGCCCACACGGGTCATGTCTCCGGAGGCGCCCGAGCCCACCCAGGTCGTGTCTCCCGAGGCGCCGGAACCGAGGCGGGGCGTGCCCCCCGAGGCGCCACCCACCCGGCTCGTATCCCCCGAGGCGCCGCCCACACGGGTCATTTCCCCTGAGGAGGACGGCGACGCGGCCTCGGACGAGGAGGCGGGTGGGGCGGCCGACGCGGCGCCCACGCGGGTCGTGGGGGCCGAGCCCACGCGGATCGTGTCGCCCGAGGGTGACGTCCGTTGAACCGCGAGACGAGCCTGTTCTCGGGGCGGCCCTCCGAGCTGATCGGGCAGCAGATCGCCGGGTACCGGATCGAGCAGGAGATCGGGCGCGGCGGCATGGCCGTGGTCTACCGGGCCCGCGACCTGCGTCTGGAGCGCACCGTCGCGCTCAAGCTGCTCGCCCCGGAACTCGCCCGCAACGACACCTTCCGACGCCGCTTCACCCACGAGTCCCGGGCCGCCGCCGCGATCGACCACCCGCACATCGTGCCGGTCTTCGAAGCAGGCGAGACGGACGGAGTGCTGTACATCGCCATGCGGTTCGTCGCCGGCAGCGACCTGCGTCATCTCCTGGACCGGGAGGGCCCGTTGCCGCCCGCCACCGCCGTACGCGTCGCCGCCCAGGTCGCCTCCGCGCTCGACGCCGCCCACGACCACGGGCTGGTGCACCGGGACGTCAAACCCGGCAACATCCTGGTCTCCCGCGGCACCGACAGCGACCACCCCGAGCACGTCTACCTCACCGACTTCGGCCTGACCAAGAAGTCGCTGTCGCTGACCGGCTTCACCACGGTCGGCCAGTTCGTCGGCACCCTCGACTACGTCGCCCCCGAACAGATCTCCGGCAAGCCGGTGGACGCCCGCTGCGACGTGTACGGCTTCGCCTGTGTCGTCTTCGAGACCCTCGCCGGCCACCCGCCCTTCCTCCGGGACGACGACATGGCCCTGCTGTGGGCCCACCAGTACGACGACGCGCCGCCGCTGACCGAGTCCCGGCCCGACCTCCCGTCCCAGCTGGACCCGGTGTTCGCCAAGGCCCTCGCCAAGCGCCCCGACGACCGCTACCCCTCCTGCCTGACGTTCGTCGCCGCCCTGCGCGCCGCGACGACCGGTGCCGGATCCGGCGCCGGGCCCGCCCCCGCCCGGATGGGCCGGCCGCCGGGGGAGGAGGGGCCGAAGCCGCCCCCGCGCTGGGCCGAACCGGTCTTCGTGCAGCGGACATAGCCCGGCGACCCGCAGCGCAGTCGGTGTGCCCGGTGTCAGCCCGCCCGCTCGGCGCGCACCTCGCCCCGACGCCGCACGTGCCGCGCCAGCAGCGCCCCGGCGAACCCGGTCAGCAGCCCCCACGGGACGGCCAGGCCCACGGCTCCCCACAGCCGGGGTCTGAGGAACAGCTCGCCCGAGAGGCCGCCGCCCAGGTCGCCGATGCCGAGCACGGACAGACCGAAGTGCGCGGAGACGCGCCCGACCAGGCAGATCATGAACACCGTGAGCACGAGCGCGATGGTCATGTGCAGGGCGTGCTCCCAGGCCCGTACCCGGGCCGGCGACCGGGCCGCCATCACGAACGCGGCGGCGAGCAGCAGCACCACGTCGACGACCAGCAGCCACCACACCCTGCCGTCGTGCTCGGAGAGCGTCCGCAGGTTCAGCTCGGAGATGTCCGGGGTGCGCAGCACCTGGTCGAGCACATGCGGCATCGGCAGCCCGAACGGCCCCTCCACCCGGCCGTTCCAGGTGGCGCCGAGTCCGATCGTCAGCGCCAGCCACACCAGGTTGGGCATGCCGAGCAGGATCACGGCGAACGTCTCCGCCGCGTGCCCCCGGGTCGCCGCGACGACCAGGGCGACGACCACGCCGATGACGACGTAGGCGAGCAGCAGGGCGACCATCGCGTAGGCGGCCGGCCGCACCGAGGCCTGGAAGCGCAGCAGCCGGGCCGGCAGCGGAGCGCCGCGCGACACCAGCAGGGCCAGCACCAGCACACCGGCCAGCCACACCACGCCGACGAACACGGACAGCGGTACGTCGGTGGTGAAACCGACCTTCGGCGAGGCGCCGAACAGATCGCCCAGTTCGCCCAGGTCGTCGTTCCCGAGGGAGATGTCGAACGTGTGGCGGGCGGCGAGGGTCAGACCGATCAGCGCGAGCAGCCACAGGGCCGCGATCCTCGCGGCCCAGCCGGCCAGCTCCGTCGTTCCGGCGACCGCGCGGTGCCGCAGGGGCCGCAGGAAGCCCCAGACGATCACCAGTGCCCCGGTGAGAGTGACGGACAGGGGGATGACGGTCAGGCCCGCCTGCGTGTCGGCTAGGTCACCCGCGCTTCCGGAGAGCTTCACGGCGCCGCCGACGGCGGTGACCACGGTCGCCGCGACGACCGGTGCGAACGCGCCGTCCGGGAGGTCCGCCGCCCCGGCCGCCCACAGGCCCAGCGCGGCCACCACCGCCATGGCGAGCAGCCCGCCGAGCACCGTGAGGAGGGCATGCGCCCAGCCGTGGCGGGCGACGGCCCGCTCGCCGGAGGTACGTGCCCGGCCGGAGGAGATGCGTGAACTCACGCTGTCACGCTAAGCAGCACCCGCGCCGGACGCCCGTCGGGAGGTCCGTCCGCGTCGGCTTGCGAGCCGTACGGGACCAGAGCACACAATGAACTCGTAGTGGCAAAAAAGAACTCGTAGCGAAAAGAGCGGTATACACCGGGATTTATCGCCCGGATGTGTGCAGGCCGCAGAGAACCCACGTGGGAAGAAGAGCTCGTGAGCGTCGAACCGCCGTCGTCCGGCCGCCCCACAGGGCCCCCGTCGGGCCCGCTGTCCGGTCCCTCCCAGCCGCCGTCGGGAGGCGGACCGCCCCCCGAGCCGCCGAGCGGGGGAGGGCCGGCGCCGGAACCCCGCCGCCCCTGGTGGGGGTCGGTACCCCGCGTGGCCCTGATCGCCACCGCCGTCGTGGCCGCCGTGATCCTGGCCGTGGTGCTCACCCGGCCCGACGGCGGCGGCACCGGCGCGTCCGACGGCGGTACCAGTACGTCGGAGGGGGAGGTCTTCCTCCAGCCCGCGGCCGACACCGGCCCGGACCCGTTCACCGAGTCCACGGCGAAGGAGAGCTCGGCCTCACCGGTCTCGCCCTCGCCCACCGAGCTGGCCACGCAGAACGCCGTACAGGGAGTCCAGGGCGGAGCGCCCGGCCTGTACGGCGGCACCCGTAACGTCGCCAGCTGTGACGTCGAGAAGCAGATCACGTACTTCCAGGGCGCTCCGGACAAGCAGCGGGCGTTCGCCTCCGTCGCCCGCGTCGACCCGCCGGACGTCCCCGCCTACCTGCGCTCGCTCACGCCCGTCGTGCTGCGCATCGACACGCGCGTCACCAACCACGGCTACAGCGACGGCCGCGCGACCAGCTATCAGGCCGTCCTCCAGTCCGGCACCGCCGTCCTCGTCGACGACCGCGGAGTGCCCCGGGTGCGCTGCGCGTGCGGCAACCCGCTGTCCGCGCCGGTGGCCCAGCAGAGCGCGCCGAAGACGACCGGGAAGGCGTGGCCGGGATTCAAGCACTCGAACGTCGTCGCGGTCACGCCCGCTCCCAAGCCGGTCGACGCCTTCATCGTGTGCGAGCCCGACGGCGAGTGGTTCAAGCGGCACCCGGGTGACACGGGCCAGAAGGACCGCAAGACCGAGAAGCCCGACAAGCCCTCGCCGTCGGTGAGCGTCACCACGCCGACGTCACCGGCCGACACGACCTCGTCGGAGCCCCCCACGAGCGAACCGCCCGGCTCGGACACGGGGACGTCGTCGGAGCCGCCCGCCTCGGACCCGGAGACGTCGTCGGAGCCCCCGCCCCCGCCTCCGCCCGGGGACACCACCGGGGGCGACACGACGGACCAGCCCCCGGCCTCCTGACCGGGCTGACTCAACAGGACCGGCTCAACAGGACCGGCTCAACAGGACCAGCTCACCGGACCGGCTCAACCGGACCGGCTCACTCGGCTCGGCTCAGCCGGCACGGACCACCAGGGCGTAGTCGCCGAGCCCGACCAGGCGATCGGCCGGCAGGTCGCCGTGGGCGGTGCGGATCGCCTCGATGCGGCCGGTCTCGGGTTCGAAGACGACGTCCTGGACCGTGCCGAGCCCGTCACCCGTCTCGGTGAGGATCCTGACGCCCGGCAGCTCGTGGTGCGGCGGCACCTCGGACGGGGCGGCGGCCGAGCGGACCAGCACGGTGTCCGGGCCGATGGCGTGCAGGGCACCCCAGGCCAGCACGGACTCCTTGCGGGAGTGCCTGCGGCGCACCCGGACGTGGGTGACCACACCGGCCGGGGCGTCGACCGTCAGGGCTTTGAGGACGCCGATCTCGTCCGCGTCGGCCATCGTCCGCACCGGCAGCCCTCGGGCCTGCGAGAACAGCATCACGGCGGTGTCCCCTCAGGCCCCGCGTGCCCCCTGCGGCCCTCATGCCCCTCATGGCCCTCATGGAAAGCGCCGACCTGGGCGGCGAAGGCGGGCAGGTCGGCGGCCGCGTACCGGATGGCGTCCGCCGGGATCACCAGCGTCCGGCCGGATACCGCGAGCGTCTCGCCGCGCGGTACGTACACCCGGTGCCGGCGCCGCCCGGAGCCCCGCGTCAGCGCCTTGCCCGCGGCGATCCGGAAGCCCACGACCCGGCCGCTGGTGCCGCCCTCGACGACCACGTCGAGCACCGTGCCCACCTCGGCGCCCTCGTCGGTCAGCAACCTCGCGTGCAGCACCCGGCCCTGCAGGGCCGCGCGGCGCGCCACCGCGACGGGCGTGTCCGCCAGGGCACCGGCGTCCACGATCATGACCGCGTCATGGCCCAGGGAGTGCACGGCCGTCCAGGGCAGGCTCTGCTTCAGCGGGCCCGACATCAGTCCCCGGCCGCTGAGCGTGAAGCCGGTGACCCGCGCGGCGGCGGTGTCGAAGACGGTGTCCTTGACCTGCGCGACGGCGTCGCCGCCCAGGGTGACCACCGGCAGCGTCGTCAGGCTCCGTGCCGCCCTCAGCTCGTTCATCGCGCGACCTCCGCACCGGGCGGGCCCGTACCGCGATCACCGTCCCCGGCCGTCACCCGCCGGCTGCCGGCCCCGGTTCCTGCCGAGTGCCCCGCGGACAGGGGACAATGCCCGGGGCACCGGACGGGCCGAAGACCTGTCAGGACTGCGAAGCCCGGCTCGGGGTACGAGCACAGTGCAGAGCGTCCGGCCAGTCCGGCTTCCCAGAGAGAAACGAATGATCGACCACCTGGACGGGGCAGTGATACCGACTGGTTTCGACGTGCCCGTGGAACCGCTGAGGCGGGCGGCACACTACACCGGCGAGCAGGGCTGCATCGCCGAGGCGCGGTCCTTCGCCGCGCTCTTCCTCGACCAGCTCAGGACCGAGTGGTGCGCGCGCATCGACGACCGGGCCGGCGGGGCGGTCCAGCTCGTCGTGAGCGAGCTGGTCACCAACGCCGACCGGCACAGCAACGGGCCGTACATCCTCGAGCTCGTCGGCACGGACACCGCGGTGACGGTGTCGGTCTACGACAGCAGCTCCGCACTGCCCCGGATCTTCCCCCGCAACCCCGAGCGCGTCGGACGGCACGGCCTGGAGATCGTCCACGCGCTCGCGGAGCAGGTCAGCGTCGAGCGGGTGCCGGTGGGCAAGCGGGTACGCGCCGTGCTGCCGCTCGCCGACGAAACCGATCACTGAGCCGTCCACAGCGATCACATCGCTCACTGGGCCGTCCACCGACGCCACCGACGCCCGCCCGGAGCCGGCACGGAGGCGGGTGCCGTCCCACTCCCGCGTGTGGGGACGGCACCCGCTGGTCCGCCGGCCGCGTCAGGCGCAGCCCAGCTCGCCCAGCATGCCCTCGCGCAGTCGCGTGATGATCCGCTTGATCAGGCGGGAGACGTGCATCTGCGAGCAGCCCAGCCGCTCCCCGATCTCCGCCTGCGTGGCCTCCTCCACGAACCGCATGTGGAGGATCTGCCGGTCCCGCTCGCTGAGCTCCGCCATCAGCGGGGCGAGCGAGTGGAAGTCCTCGACGAGCCGCAGCCCGTCCTCCTCCACGCCGATGAAGTCGGCCAGGACGGCCTCGCCGCCCTCGGGGCCGTCGCCGGTGAGCGCGGCGTCCAGCGACGACGAGTTGTACCCGTTCGCGGCGATCTGCCCCTCGACGACCTCCTTCTCGGAGATGTTCATCAGGGTGGCCAGCTCGGTGACCGTGGGTTCGCGGTCCAGCCGGCTGGCGAGCTCCTCACGGGCCTTGGCCAGCTCCACGCGCAGTTCCTGAAGCCGCCGCGGCACGTGCACCGCCCACGTCGTGTCCCGGAAGAACCGCTTGATCTCACCGACGATGTACGGCAGCGCGAAGGAGGTGAACTCGACCTCGCGCGACAGCTCGAACCGGTCGATGGCCTTGATCAGACCGATCATCCCGGTCTGGACGATGTCCTCCATGTCGTCGCCGCGGCCCCGGAACCGGCCGGCCGCGAACCGCACGAGCGACATGTTCATCTCGATCAACGTGTTGCGCGCGTACTGGTACTCGTGGGTGCCCTCTTCGAGTTCCGTCAGGCGCTGGAAGAACTGGCGGGACAGCTCCCTGGCGTCCCGTGGAGCCACCGACCGCGGATCCACCACTCCCGGCAGTGTTCCGTCACCCGTGCCGGCCTCCGCGTTCTCTTCGACGACCTGTGCCTGCGACCGGATCACGGCGGTCTCCATTACCTCTCCCATGAACTCGGCGGACATCTGCCTAGGTCCCTCCGGGTTGCGGGTACCCGGTTCCGTGCCACACATGCGCGGCCGTTCCGCATCCGGGTACCGGGCATGACCGGCGCCGGGTGCGCGGGGCAGGGGCGGACGGACCGTACGGCGGAGGCACGGCCTCCCAACACCGCCCGGACCGCGGCCCGTTCGGCGATTCCACCCAGAGCGGAACGTCGTCCCCTTCCCCTGGCGACCATGACTCCTAGGCTGGAGAAGTGAGCAACCACGTGCCGAACGAAGCCCGCGTCATCCCCCTGCGCCCGTCCGGCGCGCGCCCTCAGGCCGCCCGTCCGGTCATCGCTCCGCCACGCCACGCGCCGCCGCCTCCCGCCCCGAAGGAGCCCCTGTGGCGCGACCTCGTCGGTGACGTGCTGCGGCGCGAACGTCTCGCGCAGGAGCGCACGTTGAAGGACGTCGCCGACGCGGCCCGGATCTCCATGCCGTACCTGTCGGAGGTGGAACGCGGCCGCAAGGAGGCCTCCTCGGAGGTCCTCGCGGCCGCCGCCCACGCCCTCGGACTGGGCCTCGGCGACCTGCTGTCGAGGGCGCAGGGCGAACTGACCCGCGTCACCTCGCGGTACACGGGCGGCGGCCGGCGCGGGGCGTCCGTCCCGTCGCGCGACGGACTGTGCATGGCCGCCTGAGCCCGGTGGGCCGGCCGGCGTCTCAGACCCGCACGAGACGCCGGCTGAGCACCTCGTCGGCCAGTCCGTAACTCACCGCCTCCTGCGCGGTGAACACCTTGTCGCGGTCCATGTCGGCCCGCAGGGTCGCCACGTCGTGGTGGGTGTGCCGGGACAGCACCTCCTCCACCTGGGAGCGGATCCGCACCATCTCCTTGGCCTGGAGGGCCAGGTCGGAGACCATGCCGCGCTGCCCGCCGGCCGCCGGCTGGCCGAGCAGCACGCGCGCGTGCTCCAGGACGAACCGCCGTCCGGGGTCCCCGCCGGCCAGCAGCACTGCCGCGGTGGAGGCCGCCTGCCCGACGCAGCACGTCGAGATCGGCGTCCGCACGTACGACATCGTGTCGTAGATGGCCATCAGGGAGGTGAACGAGCCGCCGGGGGAGTTGATGTAGACCGAGATCTCGCTCTCCGGCGATGACGACTCCAGATGGAGGAGTTGCGCGATGACGACGTTGGCGACGCCGTCGTCGATCTCGGTGCCGAGGAAGATGATCCGCTCGTTGAGCAGCCGGCTGAAGACGTCGAAGGACCGCTCGCCCTGCGGGGTGCGCTCGATGACGTTCGGAATCGTGTAGCTCCCCATCACTGCAGCCCCATCCTGCGTCGCGTCGTGGCCGGGCGGACGTCGTCGAGGGATTCCACGACCCGGTCGACCATGCCGTACTCCCTGGCCTCCTCGGCCGTGAACCAGCGGTCCCGGTCGCCGTCCCGGGAGATCGTCTCCGGGCTCTGGCCGGTGTGCTCGGCGGTGATCCGCTCGATGGTCCGCTTGGTGAACTCCAGGTTCTCCGCCTGGATCTCGATGTCGGCGGTGGTGCCGCCGATGCCCGCCGACGGCTGGTGCATCATGATCCGAGCGTTCGGCAGGGCGTAGCGCTTGCCCGGCGCGCCGACGCTGAGCAGGAACTGGCCCATGCTGGCGGCGAAGCCCATCGCCAGCGTGGAGACGTCGTTCGGGATGAGCCGCATCGTGTCGTAGATGGCGAGTCCCGCGTGCACCGCCCCACCGGGGCTGTTGATGTACAGGCTGATGTCGGTGCGCGGGTCCTCGGCGGAAAGGATCAGCAGCTGGGCGCAGACCCGGTTCGCGGAGACCTCGTCCACCTGCGTGCCCAGCAGCACGATGCGCTGCGCGAGCAGTTGGGCGGCCAGATGGTCGTCGAACCGGGTCGGAGGGGTGTCGCCCTCCTCCGCCCGCGGGGCGAGTGTCGAGAGTGGAGTCATCGGTTCTCCTCGTCGTGGGACAGTCGTGGCAGAAGGCCCGCGGACGTGCCGCGAGCGTGCCGTCGACTCCACTCTTGGCCTCGGACGATGCCCGCAGACCGATTCTCTGCCCTCGGCAGATCCGCTCCCGGCAGAGCACGCCGTCGTACAGCCGGTGCCGAACGCCGGCCGTGACGCCGCCCCGCCGAAAATGCCGCCCGCCCGGCCGATGAGTTTCCGGGCGTGGACCGGTCGACACAGATGACAGCGATCCACGCTCCGGGAGGTACTCATGGCATCCGACGGTTTCACCACGTGTCTCTGGTTCGACGGCCAGGCCGAGGAGGCCGCCCACTTCTACGTCTCCGTCTTCAAGAACTCCAGCATCGGGAAGACCGCCCGCTACCCGGAGGGAGCGCCCCAGCCCGCCGGCAGCGTGATGACCGTCGAGTTCACGGCCAACGGCCACAGGTTCCTCGCACTCAACGGCGGCCCCCAGTTCAAGTTCACCGAGGCGGTCTCCTTCATGATCTTCTGCGAGAACCAGGAGGAGATCGACTACTACTGGACCAAGCTCACCGAGAGCGGCGGCGAGCCCGGCCCGTGCGGCTGGCTCAAGGACCGGTTCGGCGTGTCCTGGCAGGTCGCCCCCGACCGGCTCGACGACATGATCACCGACCCGGACCCGGCGAAGGCGGCCCGGGTCACCCAGGCGTTCATGGCGATGAGCAAGTTCGACATCGCGACCCTGGAGAAGGCGTACGCGGGCGAATGACGCACCCCGGGAGGGGCGGAGACTTTTTCCGCCTCTACCGGGACTCGGCCAGGATCTCCCCGATCACATGCCGCGAGTTCTCCGCGACCGGCGGGTTGGTGTCCCAGTAGTACGGCAGCGCGATGACCGCGATCGACAGGGCCCAGCCCCGGCCGCGCGCCCACTCGGCCTCGTCCGCGCCCACGGCCTCGCGGAAGACGCCGCGGACCTCGGCGGGCAGCAGACACCAGGCGCTGATGAGGTCGACGGCGGGGTCACCGACCCCCACCGTGCCGTAGTCGATCACCGCCGCCAGCCGCCCGTCCCTGACCAGCAGGTTCCCGGCCATCAGATCGCCGTGCGCCCAGAGCGGCGGTCCGGCGTACTCCGGGGCGCGCAGGGCCCGCTCCCACAGGTCCGTCACCGCCGCGGTGTCGATCCGCCCCGCCAGCCGCGCGAGCGCCTCCCGCATGAACCGGTCCCGGGTCCCCAGCGGCACACCCCGGTAGCCGACCGGGCCCTGCGCCGCGTCGATCCGGCGCAGGGCGGTGACGTACGCCCCCAGGTCCTCGGCGAGCAGTCCGGGCCGTTCCAGCGCGCCGGGCACCGGATTGCGGCCGTCCAGCCAGCTGTACACCGCCCAGGGCCACGGGAAACCGTCGCCGGGCTCACCCTGCCCGAGGGGCTCCGGCGCGGCGGCGGGCAGCCCGGGAGCCAGCCGGGGCAGCCAGCGCAGTTCGTGCGTGATGCCCTCGACGGCGCGGGGATGCCGGGGGAGCCGTACGACCTTGTCCGCGCCGAGCCGGAACATGGCGTTCTCCGTCCCGGAGGACTCCAGGCGCCGCAGGGGCAGCCCGGCCCACCGCGGAAACCGTTCCGCTACCAGCCGGCCGACGAGCGAGACGTCGATGTCCACTTCGTCCTCATGCATTCGCACCGCGCACATGGCGTCATTCGAGCGGTCAACTCGCCGAGTGTCGAATGGTTTTCGTGATCTCCCGGGCGATGCGCAGGATGCCGGGGGAGCGGACCGGGCAGGGCTTCGGCGTGGACGTCGTGGGCGCCAGGCAGAAGTGCAGGTAGTCGTCGTCCCGGTGCAGGGCCGTCCGGTCGCGGGACGGCTGGGTGCAGTAGTCGGGATGGGCCCGCTCGTAGGCGGTGCACGGCAGGTACTGCGTCCAGGCGTAGCGGTCCGAGCCCGGACTCACCGCTTTCCCGGCGTCGGCGACGACGCCGCCCGTCGTCGCGGCCAGCCGCTCGTACAGTCCGTTCACCCGGCGCACCCGGTCGGGCGTGATCGGGTCCGGGCCCTGGAGCACCCACACGATCCGTGGCCGGTGGGAGCCGCCGGCCGTCGCGATCTGCTCGACGAGCCTGCGCGCGTCGGCCTCGTACCGCTGGAAGTACCGCTCCCGCGAACCGTCGTACGTGATCCCGTCCATGCACCAGGTGAAGTCCCAGGCGTTGCCCCAGAACTGCAGCACCACGTAGTCCGGACGCAGCGACCGCACCAGGGCGGCCGCCTTGGCCCGGGCCGGGACGAGGGACCGCTCGGCCGTGCCCTCCAGGTAGTCGCACAGGGTGGTGCCCGAGTAGGGGGCGCTCGTGTACTTCGCGCGCAGGTCCCGGCGCAGCTCCTGGCCGAGGACCTTGTGGTTCTCCGTGGCGAGCGAGTCGCCGAGGTACAGCACGGTGGGCGCCTTCACGGGGGCCCGGACGCTGGGCGAGGCCGGGGCACGCTGGTGCGTGGTCGCGGACACCGCCGGAGCGGACGGCGGGGGAGTCCCGGGCCCGGACGACGGATCGCCGCACGCACCGAGCAGCAACCCCGCCACCAGCACACCCACGATCCACGGTCTGCGCATACGGCAACTCCCGCCCCGGGCCGGTGAAACGGCTCCCCAGGCAAGCACAGCCGGACCCCGGGGGGAAGACACGCGTCGGCCACGGAACGCGGTCCGCGGGGGGCTTCACGACAAGTCGTTCACCAGCACCGCCGCCCCGTCGAACCGCCCGGCCTTGAGGTCCGAGAGCGCTGCCACGGCCCGCGACAGCGGATACGGATGGGTGGTCGCGCGCACGCCGTACCTCGCCGCGAGGGTCAGGAACTCGCGGCCGTCCTCACGCGTGTTGGAGGCGACGCTGCGCAACTCCTTCTCGTGGAAGAGCTCGGTCTCGTAGTGCAGCGGAGGTGTGTCGGTGAGGTGGATGCCGGCGACGGCCAGGACACCGCCGCGGTCCAGGGCGCGCAGGGCGACCGGGACCAGCTCGCCGGCGGGGGCGAAGAGGATCGCGCTGTCCAACGGCTCCGGAGGCCGTGCGTACGTGTCCTGGGCGGAGGCCGCGCCCAGCTCCAGGGCCAGCCGCCGGGCGGCCGCACCACGCGTCATGACGTGCACGGTGGCGCCCTCGGCGAGCGCCACCTGCGCGCACAGATGGGCGCTGCCCCCGAAGCCGTACAACCCGAGCCGTCCCCCGGGCGGCAGCCCGGCCCGCCGCAGCGCCCGGTGGCCGATGATGCCCGCGCACAGCAGGGGAGCCAGGGCCACGTCCGGCACGCCGTCCGGCAGCCGGTAGGCGAACGCCGCCGGCACCGTCGTGTACTCCGCGTAGCCGCCGTCGGCGTACCAGCCCGTGTACGCGGAGCGGGGGCACAGGTTCTCCGCGCCGCGCGCGCAGTACGCGCAGGTGCCGTCGGTGCGGCGCAGCCAGGCCACACCGACCCGGTCGCCCGGCGCGAAGCCGCGCACCGCCGCACCCCGGCCACCACCCCGACGACCTCGTGACCGGGCGTGACGCCCACCCGGCGCACGGGCAGGTCGCCCTCCACGACGTGCAGGTCGGTCCGGCACACCCTGCAGGCCCGCACCCGTACCAGCAGCTCGTCGTCCGCGGGCACCGCAACCGGCTTCTCGACCAGCCTCAGAGACCCCTCCTCGACCGGGCCCGGCTGACGGAACCGCCCGTTCGGCGCGCGGGTCGGTGCGCGGGTGACTAGCGTGAGGAAACGGACTATCCACTCATTCGGAAGGGCCGCAGTCATGGCCGTGCAACCTGAAGGAAGCCCGTGCTGGGCCGACGCGATGTTCAGCGACCTCGAAGGCGCCAAGAGCTTCTACGGAGACGTCCTCGGCTGGACCTTCGCCGAGGCGTCGACGGAGTTCGGCAACTACACCCAGGCCTATGCGAACGGCAAGGCGGTCGCCGCCGTCGTCCCGCCCATGCCCGGCCAGGAGGGCCAGTCGCAGTGGTGCCTGTACATCGCGGCCCGGGACGCCGCCGCCACCGCCGCCCGGATCCGTGACCACGGCGGCGAGGTGCTGATGGAGCCGATGCAGGTCGGCGACTTCGGCACCATGTGCCTGGCCCGCGACCCCGGCGGTGTCGTCTTCGGCGTCTGGCAGGCCGGCACGCACGAGGGCTTCGACACGATGGCCGAACCGGGTGCCTACACCTGGGCGGAGGTCTTCACCCGCGAGCCCGAGAAGTCCGACGCGTTCTTCCCCGCCGTCTTCTCCTACCGGCAGAAGGAGATGGAGGGCGAGGCGATGGACTTCCGGGTCTACGACCTCGGCGACCGCAGCGTGCTGGGCCGGATGAAGATGACGGACGACTTCCCGCCCGAGGTGCAGCCCTACATCAACGTCTACTTCGCCGTCGACAACTGCGACGACGCCGTCGCGAAGGCCACCAAGATCGGTGGGGTCCTGCGGTTCGGGCCCATGGACACCCCGTTCGGCCGGTTCGCGGCCCTCAGTGACCCGCAGGGCGCCAACTTCTCGGTCATCGACATCACCAGGACCGAGGGCGACATGCCGAAGATGACCGACGTGAGCTGAGACCTCGGGCCGGACGGCCCACGCGGCCATGGCATGATCGAGCCCATGCGTGAACGTGTTGTGGCCGCGTGTGACGGGGCTTCGAAGGGAAATCCCGGGCCCGCGGGCTGGGCCTGGGTCGTCGCCGACGCTTCCGAGATCCCGGTGCGCTGGGAGGCCGGGCCGCTCGGCAAGGCGACCAACAACGTCGCGGAACTCACCGCGCTGGAGCGCCTGCTGGCGGCGACCGACCCGGACGTGCCGCTCGAGATCCGGATGGACTCGCAGTACGCGATGAAGGCCGTCACGACCTGGCTGCCCGGCTGGAAGCGCAACGGCTGGAAGACGTCCGGCGGAAAGCCGGTCGCCAACCAGGACCTCGTCGTGCGCATCGACGAGCTTCTGGACGGCCGCTCGGTCGAGTTCCGCTACGTGCCCGCCCACCAGGTCGACGGCGACCGGCTCAACGACTTCGCCGACCGCGCCGCCAGCCAGGCCGCCACCGTCCAGGAGCCCGCGGGCAGCGGCCTCGGCTCCCCCGAGCCGCCGCCCGCCCCCGACACCCCGGCCAAGGCCCCGCGGTCCCGCTCGCGCGGCGGCGCTGCTCGTACCGGCAAGGCGTCGGCCGCGAAGGGCTCCACGCGCACGATCAAGGCGAAGTTCCCCGGCCGCTGCCAGTGCGGCCGTTCCTACGCGGCCGGTGAGTCCATCGCCAAGAACGACAGCGGCTGGGGCCACCCGGAGTGCCGCGCTGGTGCGACCGTCTGATCAGGCGTCGAACGTGTAGTGCGCCGTGTGGTCCAGCAGATCCGCCGGGCTCGTGTCGTGCCACGGCCGCATCGTCTCGCGCAGGTCGATCACGTTCGGCGTGCCCGCGGCCGGCAGATAGCCGGAGCCGGGGTGCCGCCGCTGCCACTCGGCCCACAGCTTGTCGATGTAGGCGTGGTGCAGCCAGAACACCGGATCGTTGGGGGAGACCCCGGTGGCCATCTGCCCGCCGACCCAGACGTGGACGCGGTTGTGCAGGTTGACGCCCCGCCACCCTTCGAGGTGATTGCGGAAACCGTCCGAGGCGCTGTTCCAGGGCGCCATGTCGTAGGTGGGTATCGACAGCACGGACTCGACCTCGGCCGGCGTCGGCAGCTGGCGTCCCCCGGCGCCGAGGGAGCGCCGCAGGAACGTGCGGCCGTCGACCCGCACGTTGATCGGCCAGTTCCCCGACGACGCGGAGAACGGCCCGTCCGTCACCCGGCCGTCCCGCTCGCGCCCGGTGCCGCCGAGGAAGTCGGGCGCCCACAGCGAGGCGCGCGGCGACCGGTCGACGCTCCAGTCCCAGTACGGCAGGGCCACCGACGCGTCCACCGACTGCAGCGCCCGCTCGAACTCCAGGAGGAATCTTCGGTGCCAGGGCAGGAAGGACGGTGAGCGGTGCCCCGTCCGCTCGCCGTCGTCGGTGTCGGAGACGATGAACGCGTTGTGCGTCGTGACGAACTCGTCGTAGCGGCCGCTGCGCTTCAACTCCAGGAGCGCGGCGACAAAACGCCGCTTCTCGTCGGCGGTCAGGGCGGACTGGTTCTTGCGGACGGTCATGTGCGGGTGCTCCAGATGCCTTGCGGGGTGGGTCAGTTGGCGGGGAAGGGCAGCAGCGGCGCACCCTGCAGCTCGTCCACCGCGGCCCGGGCGGCGGCGCGCGGGGTGGGCACCGGGTCGTAGTGGCTGACGACGCTGATCCAGGTGCCGTCGGCGTTGCGCATCACGTGCAGTTCCACACCGTCGACGAACACCGCGTATCCCGCGCCGTGCTGGTGGTGACCGGTTCCGGCGGCCGGCCGGCCCTGTATCCGGCGGCCCTTGTAGACCTCGTCGAAGGTCTGGTGGGAGTCGTGGTGCCCGGCGGCGGTGGCCGGGGTGCTGGCCGACCCCGTCCACGTGGCCGTGGTCGTGGCGACGACGGCCGCGGCGGTGAGCGCGCGGCGACGGCTGAGTTCCGGCATGCGGACCTCCTGGGTTCGTTCGGGTGATGACCCCGCATGCCTATCGGCCCGTCCGGTACCGGGAGAAATCCACGCGAGCCGGTTGGCTGCGATTCGGGCAATTCCCCTTTTGTCGTGCAAGGTTGAACCAAGATGATCTTGCCGTGGGAGGCGCCCGGGTGAGTCCGGAAGGGGAAGTTCCGCCCGAGCAGGGCGCTGTGACGGATGTTTCTCCCCGTGCGACCGGTTGCCCGTGGTGCGCGTCACGCCGGGAAACTGACGCGATTCGGCGGTCCGGACGATGATGCTTTTGTCCTGCTACTCTGCGTCCCCCATCGAAAGCTCTCGGTAATCCTCAGGGGTGTGCGTGAAGGTCGCCTGTGTCGGCGGCGGGCCCGCCGGTCTGTATCTCTCGATCCTGCTGAAGCGGCAGGACCCGTCCCACGACATCACCGTCCACGAACGCGACCCGGAGGGCTCCACCTACGGCTGGGGCGTGACGTACTGGCGCGGGCTGTACGACCGGCTCCACGAGCAGGACCCCGAGTCGGCGCGCGCCCTCGACCGCGACTCCGTCCGCTGGAGTGACGGCGTCGCCCACGTCCGGGACCTGACGGCCCGGCACAGCGGCGACCAGGGGCACGGCATCGGCCGCCACCGGCTGCTGGAGATCCTCGCCGCCCGAGCCCGCGAGCTCGGCGTACGCCTGGAGTACGAGCGCGAGATCACGGCCGAGGACCTGCCCGCCGACGCCGACCTGGTCGTCGCGGCCGACGGTGTCCGCAGCGCCCTGCGCAGCCGCCACGCCGCACACTTCGGCACGGAGGTCACGGCCGGGCGCAACCCCTACGTCTGGCTCGGCACCACGAAGGTCTTCGACGCCTTCACCTTCGCCTTCGTCGAGACCGGCCACGGCTGGATCTGGTGCTACGGCTACGGATACGGCCCCGGCCGCAGCACCTGCGTCATCGAGTGCGCGCCCGAGACCTGGACCGGACTGGGACTGGACCGGGCGGGCGAGGACGACGGGCGGGCCCTGCTGGAGAAACTCTTCGCCGACGTCCTGGACGGCCACCCGCTGCTCGGCCGCTCCGGCGGTACGCCCTGGCAGACCTTCCGCACCCTCACGAACCGCACCTGGTACCGCGACAACCTCGTCCTGCTCGGCGACGCCGCCCACACCACGCACTACTCCATCGGCGCCGGCACCACCCTCGCCCTGGAGGACGCGATCGCCCTGGCCGCCGCGCTGCGCGAGCACGCCGCGCTCCCGCAGGCCCTCGCCCACTACGAGCGGGAACGCAAGACCGCCCTGCTGCCCGCGCAGAGCGCCGCCCGCTACAGCGCCCAGTGGTACGAGAACCTCGCGCGCTACATGCACCTGCCACCCGAGCGGATGTTCGCCCTGCTCGGCCAGCGCCACTCACCCCTGCTGCCGCACGTCCCGCCGGAGCTGTACTACCGGCTCGACCGGGCCGCCGGGCAGCTGGAGCCGCTGCGCCGGTTCAAGCGCTGGCTCGGCCCGAAGGTCGCGCGGAGCGTGCACACGCGGGCCCTGGCGGCAGGTGAACAGACGCAAGGGTGAGGCGGCCTCACTTCTCGGCGCCCTGCCCGAACAGCCGGTCCAGGAAGGCGTTGCCGTACACCCGGTGCGGGTCCAGCCGGTCCAGCACCGCGCCCGCCTCGGCCCACTCGGTCGTGCCGACCGCGGCCGGCACGACCGTGCCCAGCACCTCTTCGTCGCTCCACACTCCGTCGTCCGTGTACGCCCACCCCTTGGACCACTCCACCCGGGTCAGCGCGGATCCGCCGTCGTACGCGCGCAGCAGGAACCGCTCGATCTCGCGCAGGAACGCCTCCGCGTCCGGCGTGCCCGGCAGCGTCAGGATGTCCAGCCACACGGCCGTGTCCCACTCGGGGCGGTCCTCGCGCGGCCGGAGCGCGGACAGCAGCGGCGGACGGGCCCCGGCCACCCCGCAGTCGCCGGGATCGTCCAGTCCGGTCACCCGGATCTCCACCGACCCGTTGACGGGGAAGCTGCCCCGGGCCGCGTACGCGGCCAGCCGCTCCCGGTAGAAGGCGGCGAACTCGGCCACGACCCGCTGCACCTGGTCCCTGGAGGTGAGCACGGCGTAGCCGTTCGCGTGGACCCGCAGTGTGGTCGGCTTCAGATACAGCAGGGTGTTCTTGGACGGTCCCCAGATGTCGCCGGAGAGGGTCGCCACCAGTCCGAGCGCGGCCGCGTCGTACTGCGCGGTGCCGAGCAGCGGCGCCAGGTACCAGGCCGCCTCCGACGTCATCCGGCCGACCAGCTTCGCCACCGGGGCCGGGATGTTGTCGGAGAACGGGTAGTTGTACGGCCGCGTCACGTGCCGTGAGGTCAGCGGTCGGGTGGGGGAGACGCTCCACACCTTCAGCCAGGGGTGCTCGGTGAAGGCGAACCAGATCGCCTCGACCCGACCCGCCTCCTCAAGGAAGCTCGCGAACGTCCGGCGCCCGTCCCCGGAGCCGGGCGCGGCGAACAACTCGCCGGCCGGGATGTCCGTACGGCTCACGCACCGCAGGTCGGCGTTGGCGCCCACCCGCAGCACCACCTCGGTCACCAGGGACCGCCCGAGATGGGTCAGCAGCGCGGCGCAGTCGGCCTCGTCGCGGTGGAACGTGCGCAGTGCGTACGTGCCGGCCCGGGAGTCCCACACCACCGCCGTCAGGGACAGGATCAGATTGCTCAGCGAGCCGTACGTGTGCCCCGGCGGACGCTGCTCTCCCCGGGCGGGAACGGCGGTGCCGTGCGCGTCGATCGCCAGGGCGCCGCCCAGGGTGAGGACCCCGGGAGCGGGAGTCGCCGTGACCCCGAGGCCGTGCTCCTCCAGGAAGGTGAGCAGGGCCTCCATGGTCACGCCGGTGCCCGCGCGTACGGCGGTCGGCGAGTCCAGGGCGAGGCCGGTCAGGTGGGGCGCGGTGTCGACGAGGAGGACCGGCGCGCCGGACGGCGTCCCCTCCGTCACCGTCAGGGGCGACCAGCCGTGCGCGGCGCCCCGGGCACGCACCCGCCACCCGTGCCGCCAGGCCCAGTTGACGACCTCGACCACCTGGGCGGGGCTTGCCGGCGCACAGGCCCACAGGCCGTCGGCGGTGATCTCGCCGACCCAGTTCCGGTATACCGAGCGGTACAGCGCGACGTCCGCCGGGAAGTCCGGCACCTCCGCCGCGGCGGAGGCCGGATCCGCCGGCAGGCCCGGCACGGCGGCCAGCGCCGCCGCGGTGAGGAGGAAACCCCGGCGCGACCAACGCGCCTCGTCCGACGGAAAGTTGTTCACTGCACCAGTTGTCACGTCGAGTCACGCTAGGGGCCCGTTGACACGTGACGTATACCTGTCGACTCTATTCACTCGTGTGAGTGAATTGGGCGGGGTCGGGTCCCGGAGCCGGATGTTCCGCGCGGGGCCGTGACGGATGACAGACTGACGCCATGGACGAGCGCACATTCGACAGGTCGGGTCAGCACGCCTCCGTCGTCGGTCTCGGGACGTGGCAGCTGGGAGCCGACTGGGGAGACGTCGACGACAAGGAAGCCCTCGCGGTGCTGGAGGCGGCGGCCGAGGCCGGGGTGACCTTCTTCGACACCGCGGACGTGTACGGCGACGGCCGCAGCGAGCAGACCATCGCCGCGTTCCTGAGCGGCAGGCCGGACCTGCACGTGATGGTCGCCACCAAGATGGGCCGCCGGGTCGACCAGATCCCCGAGAACTACGTGCTCGACAACTTCCGCGACTGGAACGACCGCTCCCGGCGCAATCTCGGCGTCGACCGCGTCGACCTGGTGCAGCTGCACTGCCCGCCGACGCCCGTCTACTCCACGGACGAGGTGTTCGACGCCCTCGACACCCTGGTCGAGGAGGAGCGGATCGCCGCGTACGGCGTCAGCGTCGAGACCTGTGCGGAGGCGCTGACCGCGATCGCCCGGCCGAACGTGGCGAGCGTGCAGATCATCCTCAACCCGTTCCGCATGAAGCCCCTGCGCGAGGTGCTCCCGGCCGCCCGCGAGGCCGGCGTCGGCATCATCGCCCGCGTCCCGCTGGCCTCCGGCCTGCTGTCGGGCAAGTACACGCGGGACACGGTCTTCGCCGAGAACGACCACCGCACCTACAACCGGCACGGCGAGTCCTTCGACGTGGGCGAGACCTTCTCCGGCGTCGACTACGCCACCGGCGTCGAGGCCGCCGCCGAGTTCGCCGCGCTCGCTCCGGCGGGGTACACCCCGGCCCAGCTGGCCCTGCGCTGGATCATCGACCAGCCCGGCGTCACCACCGTGATCCCTGGCGCCCGCTCACCCGAGCAGGCCCGCGCCAACGCGGCCGCCGCCCGTCTGCCGGAACTGCCCGGCGAGACGCTCACGGCGATCCGCGACCTCTACGACCGGCGGATCAAGGACCAGGTGGAATCCCGCTGGTGAGGCGCGCCCCTCACGGCACCAGGAGCAGCTGCCTCTCCTGCTCCTGGTCGCCGGAGGCGGCACCGTCGTCGCGGGCCGTGAAGGCCCGGGTGAGTGTGTCGCTCGCCCGCCGGACCGCCTCCGGGGCGCCCTGCACCGTGACGGTCACCGGGGCGGACAGGCGCTCGGGCCCCGCGCCGGGGGCGCCGGCGGGACTCGCGTCCGTGCCGTCGTCGAAGGTCGCCATGTGCACCGTCGCGTTCTCGTCGGCGGGCAGCTCGTCCGGCGCCCCGAACGTGCCTTGCAGGGCCCGGACGACCGCTCGTGCGTCGTCGGCGCCCCCGCCGCTGAGCGTGACGGTGAGCTGCGTACCGGACATGCGTCCACGACCTCCTCGGGCTGTGCGTCAGTCGCCGTCCGTGTAACCCTCCGCTGATCGCTCAAACCGCCGTGCGGGCGGGGACGACGGCCGTTTACGGGGAACCCGCGTGAGACAAGCACCCACGTCTCACACCGGGGAGTCACAGTGGCGGACACGGCAGACGGCGCGCCCAGGCGCCGGGGACGCAACGAGACGGAGGAGGAGAGAGCGGACCGGATGTGGCAGGAGCTCATCCAGGAGGTCCGCGTTGCGCAGATGGGCGTGCAGATCCTGTTCGGCTTTCTGCTCACCGTGGTATTCACCGCGAAGTACGACGACCTGACCGACACGGACCAGACGATCTACCTGGTGACGGTCGTCCTCGGCGCGTGCGCGACGGGGGCGCTCATCGGACCGGTGTCCCTGCACCGCCTGGTGTCCGGGCGGCGCGTCAAGCCCCAGGCGGTGCGGCTGGCCTCCAGGCTCACGCTGCTCGGCCTCGTGCTGCTGCTCGCCACGACGACGGCCTCACTGCTGCTGATCCTGCGCGTGGCGACGCACGACGGCTTCGTGCCCTACATCGTGGCCGGCGTCGTCGGCTGGTACCTGCTGTGCTGGTTCGCCCTGCCTCTGTGGACCCGGCACCGCCACACGTCGAAGTGACGAACCTGCGGCGGCGTCCGTCCGGCGGCGGACGGCACCGCAGGTTCGCCAGCGGGAACTCCCTGATCAGCCCCCGGCGATGACGTCCGCGAGGAAGTCGTCGACGCGGACCTCCTCGCGGCCCGGCGGGACCATCTCGTGGGTCTCCCGCAGGAACGCCGCGAACGCCGGGGCCCACGCGAACACCACCGCGTGGTGCCGGCCGCCGTCGGGGCGGGCGTCACCGAGGAACTCCATGCGCAGCTCCTGCCACATGCCCAGCGACTCGGGACGCATCCGCACGTCCCCCACCCCGACCGGACGCCGCAGCCCCTCGCCGAGCATCTCGCGGTCCAGCTGCCAGCGGGCGAGCACACGGCCGTCGTGGCTGAAGACCACGGTGACGGCGAACGGATCCGCGGCGTCGTAGCTCAGGTGGGCGAGCACGGAGAAACGGTCCGTGTCACCCGCCTGGAGCTGCACCACCAGGGTCTTGTGCACGAAGGAGTTCACGAAAGGGCCTCCGGGAAGAACCAACCGACGTAGAGCCCTCTAGTACCCCCCACACGCACAAGATGCTCAGCCCTCCGGGTGATTCCCCCGGGCACCGCGCAGGGACTCGATGCACACGGCCACGGCCCGCTGGAGCTCCTCCAGGCGCTGGACCATGTCGTCCTCGTAGAACTCCCCGGCGTCGTCGAAGGTCAGTTCCTCGAACACCTTGGTCGCCTTCTGGAGGCTGCTGTAGAACTTCGTGCGCCGCTCCCGTACCCGCAGTGCCGGGTCGGTCTCGACGGTCTCGACGACGAGGGACTTCATGGTGTCGTACGCCTCGGCGGCCCACTCGCCGGCGTCCTCGTCCTCGTCGAGCTCGTCGATGAGGGACAGGTGCCGCTCGGCCTCCTGACGGAGATCGGCCGGCGCGTCCAGAGTCTGCCCGGCGGGCGTCTTGATCTGCCCCGATTCGGCGATCTGGCGCACGTAACCGATCCGGTCGGCCGCCCTGCTCTCGCCGGCGACGGCCTTCTTCAGCTCGTCGGTGCGCACGACGTCACGGGCCAGCTCCGACTGGAGTTCGGGGTCCTCCCTTACCCGGTCCAGCAGGGCCTGGCGGGCCGCGCGGGCGGTGGCGGGGTCGGCGAGGATCGCGGCGCGCAGCGCGGTGGGGTTCTCCGCGACCTCCAGCGCCTTCGTGGGCCGGATGCCCTCGGCCTCGGCGGCCTCGGCGATGGCGGTGCCGCGCTCGGACGTGGCCCCGGAGCGGGAGACGTAGTAGCTCAGCCACACGTCGGCGTCCGGCAGTTCCACCTCCTGACCCGGCGTCAGCGCCTCGAAGTGCGGGACCAGTCCGTCGTCGGCCGCCCGGTCCCACGCCTTGTAGTAGCGCATGACCCGCTCCGGGGAGCACTCGGCGAGCTTCGCGAACTCCTTCGCCGACACCTTCGGCGTCTCGTCCGGGCCCTGCCCGCCGGGCCGCACGCTGCGCGCCACCTTCAACCCGAAGGCCCACCCTCCGGTCCGGGCGTACGCCCCGAACTCCCGCGCGTCCCGCGCGATCGGTTCGGAGACGGGCGCCGGGGAGGTTTCGGACGGGGTGATCACCAGGGTCACGGACGACTCTCCTGAATAGGCTGGCCGGTTGAGTATGTGCAGGTCGGCAGCCTATACGTGCCTGTGGCCCGGACCGGAAGGGGCGGATCTCAGCCGAACGCGTCACGCAGGGCCGGGAGCAGGGTCTTCTCCGACCAGTCCAGATACGCCGGCTGGGAATCACCGCCGATCTGGACCAGGGCGATCTCGGTGAAGCCGGCCTCCGCGTAGGGGCGCACGGCCTCGACGAACGCGTCCGGGTCGTCACCGCACGGGATGGAGTCCGCGACGTCGTCGGGCGTGACGAACTGGGTCGCCGCCTCGAAGGAATCCGGATGCGGCAGTTCCGAGTTGACCTTCCAGCCGCTGCCGAACCAGCGGAACTGGGAGTGCGCCCGCTTGATCGCCGTGTCCCGGTCGGGGTCGTAGCAGACCGGCAACTGGCCCACGCGAGGCTTGCCCTCGCCGCCGTGCCGGTCGAACGCCTCCAGCAGCCCCGCCTTGGGCTCCGTGGCGATCACCAGATCAGCCAGCCGGCCCGCGAGTTCGCACGACTGCTCGCCAGAGACGGCGATGCCGATGGGCGGCGCCTCGTCCGGCAGGTCCCACAGCCGGGCCGACTCCACGTCGAAGTGCGTGCCGCGGTGGTTCACGTGGCCGCCCTTGAAGAGGGCGCGGATGATCTCCACGGCCTCCTCGAACATCTCGTGCCGGACGTCGACGGACGGCCAGCCGCCGCCCACCACGTGCTCGTTGAGGTTCTCGCCGGAGCCGAGCCCCAGCCGGAACCGCCCCTCGGACAGCAACTGGACCGTCGCCGCCTTCTGCGCCACCACCGCCGGGTGGTAGCGGAACGTCGGGCACGTCACGTACGTCATCAGCGGGATACGTGACGTGGCCTGGGCGGCCGCGCCGAGCACCGCCCACGCGTAGGGCGAGTGACCCTGCGAGCGCAGCCACGGGAAGTAGTGGTCAGAGGTCACCGAGAAGTCAAAGCCCGCCTCCTCGGCCCGCACCACGTGGTCGACGAGCTCTCGGGGGCCGGCCTGCTCGGTCATCATCGTGTATCCGATTTGCACCATAACCGCCGAGTCCCCTGACAGCAGGCGTGAAAACTGCTCGATCAAGGTCCGTCGGCGGTGCAGGATGCCCCCATGAGTGCCTCCTCTCTGCCTGCGGACAGCCCCGCCGCCCAGGGCGTCGACGCGTCCGGTGTCCACGCCTTCCTCGACGCCCTCGAAGCGGATCCGGAGCTCGAGCCGCACAGCCTGATGATCATGCGGCACGGCCGGCTGGTCGCCTCCGGCTGGTGGGCGCCGTACACCCCCGACCGCCCCCACCTGCTGTACTCCCTCAGCAAGAGTTTCACCGGGACCGCCGCCGCCCTGGCCGAGGCCGAGGGGCTGCTCGACTTCGACGCGCCGGTGATCTCCTACTTCCCGGAGTTCGAGGCCGAGATCACCGACCCGCGCAGCCGTGCCATGCTCGTCCGGCACGTGGCGTCCATGTCGAGCGGCCACGAGCGGGAGACCGTCGACGAGGTCTACCGGCTGGACAGGGCGGAGCCCGTGCGAGGGTTCCTGCTGCTGCCGCCGGACCGCGACCCGGGCACCGTCTTCGCCTACAACCAGCCCGCCACCTACGCCCTTGCCGCGATCGTCCAGCGGGTGACCGGGCAGCCGCTCTCCGCCTATCTGCGCCCCCGGCTGCTCGATCCGCTCGGCATCGGCGAGGTGTTCTGGCAGCGGGACCGGTCCGGCCGCGAGATCGGCTTCAGCGGTCTGCACGCCACGACCGACGCCATCGCCCGGCTCGGTGAGCTGTACCTGCGCGACGGGGTCTGGGAGGGCGAGCGGCTGCTGCCCGAGGGATGGGTGGCCCGGGCCACGCGCCCGCACATACCCACCGCCGGAGCCATGGGAGACGAGGACCGGCAGGACTGGGACCGGGGCTACGGGTACCAGTTCTGGATCTCCCGGCACGGCTACCGGGGCGACGGCGCCTACGGCCAGTTCTGCCTGGTGCTGCCCGAGGAGGACGCGGTGATCGCCATGACCGCGGCGACCGAACGGATGCAGGACGTCCTGAACCTGGTCTGGCGGCACCTGCTGCCCGCCTTCGGCCCCGAGCCGCTGCCCGGACGCGAGAGCGCCGACGAGGCCCTGCGCGAGCGCCTCGCCGGGCTCGCGCTGCCGCCCGCCCCGGGAAGGCCGGCGCCGCCGGAACGGGCGGAGACCTGGGCGGCCGCCGAGTTCACGTCCTCCACCGACAAGGACGGCCCCGCTCGGTCGGCCCGGCTCGTACCGGACGCGGACGGCTGGATGCTCCGGCTCACCGAGGGCGAGCACCGGCTGGACCTGCGGATCGGAGGGGAGAGCTGGACGGTGGCGGAGGAGCCGCTGCCGACCGCGGTGAGCGGCGGCTGGACGGACGCGGGCACGCTGACCGTGGAGGTCGCGTTCCTGGAGACCCCGCACCGCCTGGCGCTGACCTGCACCCTCGCGGACCGCACGCTCACCGCGAGCTGGCGCACCGAGCCGCTCCGCCCCGGCCCGCTCACCTCCCTGCGCGCCCCGCGCCGCTCAGTCTGAGTCCGGCCGGAACGTCTTCAGGAGGGTTCGCAGCGCCTGCTGGTTCGCCTCGTCCTCCCAGTCGGCGTCCGGGGTCGTCCAGCGCAGCGAGAAGCTCCGGCCCCCGCCCAGCAGGAAGCCCCGGCCGAAGGTGTGCACCCGCGTGCCGTCGACGTCCGCCGTCCACTCCATGTCGGCGGCCTCGCGCCCCTGGTACGTCGTCGCGCGGATCTCGCCGATGCGCCGGTAGTCGCCGGACCGCTCCAGGTTGGGTTCGACTTCGTCGCGCCACACGGCCACGGGGTCCGGCCCCACGCGTTCGCTGTAGGTGACGGCCAGCGTGCGGTCGTCACCGTCGGCACCGAAGGTCACGCGGTACCGCAGATCGCCCTGGCGATCGGTGTCCAGCGGCTCCCAGCCCGCGGGGAGCGCGACGGAGAAGCCCTCCGGCGCGCGGTAGGTGTGGAAGCCGGGCGGCAGGGCCGTGGTGGGGGCGGACGGCGTCGGCGTGGGAGTCGGTGTGGGTGTGGGCTTGGGGTCGGGGGACGACGGAGAGGGCGTGGGGGAGGGGGAGCCGGTCCGGCCGGGGGGCCCGGACGGGTCGGGGACGCCGCCGGTGCCCTCGCCCGGCGGGGCGGCGGAGGCCGGTGGCCGGGCCGGGGACTCCGCCGCGTCACTGCCCGTGTCGCTGCCGGGCAGGCCCTGGGTCGCGGCGAGCACGGCGACCGCGACGGTGATCACGGCCAGGGTGGTCCCGGCGACCATGGTCCGTCTGCTCCAGACCGGGCCCCCCGGCCGCATCGCGGCGTACGCGCCGCGCAGCCGCGGCACGGGCACCGACCCCATGACCGCCTCCGGGTCCTCGCTGAGCGCACGGGTCAGCGCCTCCCGGACCACCGGGCGGGTCAGCCGCTCCCGCGCGTCCTTGCGGAGCAGCCCCTGCACGACCTGGGTGAGCGGCCCGGCGCGCACCGGCGTCCGCAGCGGCAGCCGGTCCACGCCCTTCAGGGTGTTCTCGGGCCGGCCCCGGTCCCGGAAGGGCGGGCGGCCCTCGGCCATCGTGTAGAGGATCGCGCCGAGCGCCCACAGATCGGCCGCCGGCCCGATGTGCTGGTCGCGGGCCTGTTCCGGGGAGGCGAACGCGGGGGCCGTGAGCCGGGGCGCGAGGGTCGCACCGACCAGGCCGTAGCCCGTGACGACGACCGACTGGTCCTCGCGTACGAACACCTGGCCGGGGCTGAGCTCGCCGTGCGTGACGCCCTCGGCGTGCGCGGCGTCCAGCACGTCGAGCAGCTCGAGGCCGATACGGGCGGCCCGCACGTAGTTGAACGTGCCCTGCTCCGAGAGGAGTTCGCCGAGCGGGCTGCCGTCGATCCACTCGGTGACGGTCCACAGGGTGCCGGCCTCCTCGACGGCGTCGACCACCGTGGCGATCCGGCCGGGGCACAGCAGCGCCATGCGTTCGGACGTGCGCAGCAGGCGGCCGGCGGCCCGGCGTTCGGTCTCGTACGCGTCGTCCGGGAGCCCGATCTGCGTGACGAGACACGGACGGGAGATCTCCCCGGCGCCGAGGTCCTCGGCGTACCAGCAGATGCGGTTGGTCTCGCGCTGGATGATCTCGAGCAGCCGGTACCGGCCGGCGACCAACTGGTGTGTGGAGACGTGCGCCCTGCCCATGGCCATCCCTCGCTGGAAACCTGGCTCTCACCTTTTCCAGAAGTACGGGGGATGAGCCGTGCTGCGTTCAACTGGATCGCAACTCCGCGTTCATTCTTGTCTTTTATTCAAGAGAGGGGATCAAGTGTGCGAGAGAAAACGGTCTTTCGAGGCTCGGGAGCGGCTCACCTCGGCCGCCCCGGGGCCGTCGAGGGTGGCGCCGCGGGTGCGGAGAATTGACCTCCGCGGCCCGCGGATTCCCGAATCCCCGCCTGGCCTGCCGGTAACCGGCGGTAAATGCGAAGGTGTCCGACGATCGAACTCGACACCCCTCCGATCAATTCGGCGACGGATTATCCGGGGGGTCGGCTCAGACGTCGCGCCGCACCAGGAAGCCGAGCAGGGACCGCAGTTCACCGAGGGCCCTCGCCTCCAGCGGCACCCCGGTGAGCGCCGACTCGACGGCGGCGGCATGGTGCCGGGCCTCCGCCATGGCCGCCGCACGGCCGCCCGCCCGCTCGATCAGCTCCGCGGCGGCGCCGGGATCGTCGCCCGTCTCCAGGAGCGCGGTGAGCCGGCCGCCGTGCGGGGAATCGAGCGCCACCAGCACCGGGAGGGTCTTCTTCCGTTCCCGCAGATCGCCGTGGACGGGTTTGCCGGTGACCCGGGGATCGCCCCAGATGCCCAGCACGTCGTCGACGATCTGGAAGGCGATCCCGAGGTGCCGGCCGGCCCGGTCGAGCGCGGCGGCCGTCTCGGGAGCGGCGCCGCCCAGCACGGCGCCCAGCGCCGCCGCGCAGCCCAGCAGCGAGCCCGTCTTGTGCTCCGTCATGGCCCGGTACTCGTCCGGCCGGACCCGCTCCGGCCCCGTCCAGGGACGGTCGGCGAACAGCAGATCGTCCGCCTGTCCGCGCACCAGGTCGCCCAGCGCGACGGACAGCGTCCGCACGGCCGCGGCTCCGCCCGGCTGTGCGGCGAGGGTCTCGACGGCGAGCGCGAACAGGGCGTCGCCCGCGAGGACCGCGGGGCCCGTGCCGTAGGCCTTCCACACGGCCGGGCGGCGGCGCCGGTCCGCGTCGCCGTCCATGATGTCGTCGTGCAGCAGGGAGAAGGCGTGCACCAGCTCCACCGCGACGGCCGCGGCCACCCCGTCCCGCCCGGACGCACCGGCCGCCTCGGCGCCGAGCACGGCGAGCGCCTGCCGTACGCCCTTGCCGCCCTGGGCGGCGGCCGGGGTGCCGCCCACCTCGCACCAGCCGAAGGAGTACGCGGCCATCTCGCCGACCCAGGGGTGCAGCCGGCCGACGGCTTCGGCGAGGGCGGGGCGCACGAGGGTGCGGCAGCGGTGGAGGATCCGGTGGGGCTCGGCCGAGAGGCTGGGGCTCAGCGCGTCGTGCCGCCGTCCGCCGTGCGGGACCGTGTCCTGCCGTGCCGCCTCTACCGCCGTGGAGGACACCGTCACCGTGTCACCTCCGCCATCCTCGCCTCGACGACCCCGGTGTCCGGTATGCCGAGTTCGTCGTACGCGCGCGCCACCATCCTGCGGGCGTGCTGGAGGCCGATCCGCTCCAGCGTGCCGGCCAGCTCGGCCAGTTCGGCCGCCGTCTCGGCGCGGTCGCGGCCCAGCCGGGCCAGGGACTTGGCGAGGCCCAGCCGGGACAGCGCCTCCCCGCGCGGCTCGCTCATCTCGCGGAACTCCGCCAGGGCCTGCTCGTACAGGGCGCGCGCCTCGGCGTAACGCCCGGCCCGGTACAGGACGTTGCCGCGCATCTTGTGGTTGTAGGCCAGCGCGCTGGACAGCCGCATGTCGCGGCACGTCGCCTCCGCCTCGCCCAACAGCTCCAGCGCCCGCTCGGTGTCCCCGTCACGCACCGACACCACGTCGGCCAGGCCGCGCAACGCCCAGGCGTGACCGCGCCGGTCGTCGGCGCGCGCGGCGATCTCGGCGGACTCCTCGAACAGGGCGTACGCGGTGTCGTAGTCCCCGGTGTTGCGGTGCATCTGCGCGATGCCCTCCAGCGCCCAGACCGTGTGCCGCGCCTCCCCCCGCCGCCGGGCCTCGGCGAGCAACTGCTCGTGCAGCCGGCCGACGGCCTCGTAGTCACCCTGGATGCGGCCGGTCTCGGCCAGCCCCGCCAGCGAGTAGCCGCGTACGACGATGTCCCCGCCCCGTTCGCCGAGGTCCGCCGCGAGCTGAAGCAGCCGGCGGGCCAGCCGGAGCGCCCCGCGCTGCCGGGCCAGTGTGCCGCCGCTCCACAGCGCCCAGGCCATCGCCGCCACGTCTTCGGCCTGGCGGGCGGCGCGGTAACTCGCCTTCCACGCCCGGTCGGCGTCCTCGACCCGGCCCAGCCGGCGGTGTGCCTCGGCCACCGCGAGTCCGGAACGCGCCGCCTCCCCGGGCTTCCCGGCGCGCTCGGCCGCCCTCAACTGCTCGGTACCGGCGGCCAGGACGTCGGTCAGGGAGGAGTTGACGGACAGGGTGGTGAGCGCGCCCTGGTACTCCGGGGCGAATGCCTTGCCGTACATCGATGCCTTTCGGTCCGTATACACGCCATGTATACACAGAGCGTATACATGGTGTGTATAGAAGGGTGGAAACCTGCCCTGGCCACCAGGGCCAGGGCATCACCTGTTGTGGATCAAGACGACGACCGTACGGACGGGGTTGCCTGTGAGGCGCAGATCACTGTGGGGACCTCAGTGCTGGCCGGCCTTCTGCGGGGTCGCCTCGCTCGGCCTCACGACGACGTATCCCTCGCCCTGGAGCACCAGTTGGACGGCCTCGCCGGAGCCGCCGCGCAGCATCGAGCCGATGGACTGGGAGCGGTGCAGCGTGGTCTGGAGACCCGCCGTCCAGCCGACGATCGCGTCGGTGTCGACGTACACCGGATACTGCGGTGAGACCGGGATGACCAGCGGGTTGCCCTCGCAGATCAGCCCCAGCTTGCCGTGCCCGGTGAAGACGCTGTTGAAGAGGCCGCCGCCGGTGATGCCGGCGCCTTTCACGGTCGCGATGCGGTAGGACAGCGTGGCGTCGAAGCACAGGACATTGCGGCCGTTGACCGTGAACTCGTCGCCGGGCTCGATGTCGACGATGAAGCAGTTCTGCGCCTCGTGGGCGAACCAGGCATCACCCTGCCCGCGCACCGCCATCAGCGGAAGTCCCTCCCCGGTGACCGCTCGCTTGAGCATGCCGCCCACGCCCTGGCCCTTGCGCTCGAACTGGAGGTTGCCGCGGTAGGCGATCATCGCGCCCTGTCGGGCGAGCATCTCGCCGTTCACCGTGTAGCGGAGGCACTTGGCGTTCTCGACCGTCATACCCGGTGCGACGGCCGGCTGCGCCATGTGCCTGCTGGAAAAGAGGTCACCCTTCATACGCGCATCCTCGCCCGGAGCGTTCCCCTCCGCCAAGATCGGGGGCGAGTGACGGGCAGGGCGTGCGGGGGCGCGGTGTCAGCCGCCGAAGAGCTGCGTCCAGTACGTGCCCGCGCGGCCGCCGCCCGCGAAACCGACGCCGAGGTGCGTGAAGCCGGGCTTGAGGATGTTGGCCCGGTGGCCCGGGCTGTTCATCCAGCCCTCCACCACCTCGGTGGGGGAACGCTGGCCGCAGGCTATGTTCTCGCCGATGGAACGCCGGGTGGAGCCCGCGGCGGCGGCCCGGTCCCAGGGCTGGCTGCCGCCGGGCGCGGTGTGCGCGTAGAAGTCGCGGGCCACCATGTCCGCGCTGTGCGCCTGGGCGGCGGCGGTGAGCAGGGGATCGGCGGCCAGGGGCGGGAGTCCGGCGCGGGCGCGCTCGCGATTGGTGAGGTCGGTGACGGCCGCCGCCGCGCCGGCCAGCCCCTCCGGCGTGAGGGGCCTGGCCCACAGCGCGGTCCAGTAGGTGTCGCCGGTGGGTCCGTCGTGGACGTGGGCCACTCCGGTGTGGGTGAACGCCGGATCGTGCAGCGTGCGGCGGGGCCCGTCCGCGCGCAGGCAGTACGCGACGAATTCGGCGGTGGTGCGCGGGCCGGACACCAGGTGCTCGCCGACGGTGAGGTACGCGTACCCGGCGCCGACGGCCCGCTGGTAGACCGACACGCCGTCCCGGCTCTCCACGCCGAGTCGTCCGGACGCGGCCATGGCCGCGGCGTGGGCCCGCGCCGCGGACACGAGCCGGGCGTCGAGTGAGACCGGTGGTGAACCGGCTGCGTCGCGGGCGGAGTTGACCTGCGCGGCGAAGCCGTCCGGGTCGGGGGCGTGCTGTGCGGCGGCGGGAGGACCCGGGGGCCCGCTCCCGGCCGGACGCCGCGCGGACGGGACCGCCGTCGGCCCGGGGACGGGTGCGTGGGCTGCTCGCTGAGCCCCGCCGTCGAACCGGCCGGGCCGCGCGGCGCCCGGCCCGCCGATCCCCGCCGAGCCCGGCACGGGTGCGGGCGGGTCGTCCACGACGTCGACGCCGAAGTCCCGGGCGAGTCCCGCCAGTCCGTCGGCGTACCCCTGGCCCAGGGCGCGCAGCTTCCAGCGGTCGCCGCGCCGGTAGAGCTCCGCGAGCAGCAGGACCGTCTCCTGCCGGGGGTGTGGCGGGGTGAACCGGGCGAGCGGGCGGCCCGCCGCGTCGGTGACGTGCAGGGTGGGGGAGGGCAGGAGACCGAGGGCGGTTCCGGGCTCGGCGGGGCTGACGGCGACGGTGACCCGGGTGGCGCCGGCACGCAGCCTCGCCGGGTCCACGGTGAGCGCGCCGTCCCGCAGCGCCGCTCCCGGCGCGGCCGGCTGGTTGTAGAAGACGAAGTCGCCGTCGCCCCGCACCTTTCCGCCGTCGTCCGTGACGAGCGCGGACACGTCGAACGGGCCGGGCACCCGGACGGTCACCGCCCCGCCCGGAAGCGGGAGATTTCCACCGGGGACCAACTCGTTCATCACGCCCCCCTGCTCCTCGTCGTACCGGCCTCCCCGCGAGGACACCGTGCCCCGACAACGGCCGTGGCGACGCGAGGGTTCCCACGTCAGCCCCTGCCCACGGCTGTGTAGCCGGGGTCCACGCACGGCCGTGAGGCCGGTGTCGGCCCGACTGTCGTGAGGCTGGTGTCGGCCCGTGGTCGTGAGGCCGGTGTCCGCGCGCGGCCGTGCAACCGGCGGCCACCCGCGGCCGTGAGGCCGGTGCCAACCCACGGCCGTGAAGCCGGTGTCCGCCCGTGGCCATCTCGAAGACCGGTCGGCAACTCCCGGACCGGCGCAGGCATCGGCACCCCCGCGCCGTGCCGGAGGCCGGCACCACTAGCGTGTCGTACGCCGGGACGGCACGCAGTGCCGGGCTCGCTCCCGGTGGCTCCGCGACGCTGCGGGAACTCGCCCCCTGACACCGCCCGACCGTGCACACCGGCCGAAGGAGCGCCCACGATGCCCCGCACCGCACGCCCCCGCGGCCGTACCGCCCCGGCCGCCCTCTCCTTGTGCCTGGCACTGGGCTGCGGTTCCGGCGGGACACCCCAGGGCGACGGACCGTCCCCGCCGGCCGGCGCCCCGGCGGGCGCCAGGAACGACGTGGTCACCTGGGCCGCCTCCGCCGGCCGCTTCGGCGCGGCGGTCGACGGCCGCGGCTACCGGCTGGTCGTGCACACCAGCGTCGGCGGCACCGGCCTGAGGGTGCGGCTGTCCAACGCCTTCGGGGACCAGCCGGTGACGTTCGGCAGCGTCCACGCGGGGCTCCAGCGCGACGGAGCCGCACTCGTCCCCGGCAGCAACCGGCGCCTGACCTTCGGCGGCGCCCGCTCCGTCACGGTCCCCGCCGGCGGCATCGTCTACAGCGACCCGCTGCCCGTCCGCGTCCCCGCCGCGAGCAATCTCGCCGTCAGCCTCTACGTGCCCCGGGCGGGCGGGATGCTCACCGGGCACTGGCTGGCGATGCAGACGTCGTACACCACCGACGGCGACCACACCGCGGAGGAGAGCGGCGCCCACTGGGCGCAGCGGACCGGCTCCTGGTTCTACCTCGATGCCGTCACCGTGCGGCCCCGCCCCGCGGCGGGCGCCGTGGCCGCCCTCGGCGACTCCATCACCGACGGCTGGCATTCCACGACCGACCTCAACCGCCGCTGGCCCGACTACCTCGCCCGTCGGCTGCGCGCGTCCCCCACGACGACCGTCAAGGCAGTGGCCAACGCGGGCATCGCCGGTAACAAGGTCGTCGCCGACGGCCCCGGACAGAGCGCCCTGAACCGCCTGTCACGCGATGTGCTCGCACTGCCGGGCCTGCGCACGGTGTTCCTCTTCGAGGGCGTCAACGACATCAAGGCCGAGCCCGGCGCCACGGCGGAGGAGCTCATCGCCGGGTACCGCGCGCTGGCCGGCCGGGTGCACGCCGCCGGGAAATGCGTCGTCGCCGCCACGATCGCGCCCTACAAGGGCTGGCGGGAATGGGACCCCGCAGGGGAAGCCGTGCGCCGGAAGGTCAACGCGTTCCTCCGCACCGGCGGCGCGTTCGACGCGGTCACCGACTTCGACCGGGTCCTGCGCAGCCCCGACGACCCCGAGCGGATCCGCCCCGCCTTCGACGGCGGCGACCATCTGCACCCCAACGACAAGGGCATGCGGGCGATGGCCGACGCCGTCGATCCGGAGAGCCTCGACTGCCCGGGCCGGTAGCCCGGGTCGGGGGTGCGCGGCGGCTCGCACCGGCGTCCGGCCCCTCAGCCGGACGCCGACGGCTCCGGAGTGATCAGCCCCTCCCGGTAGGCGACCGCCACCGCCTCGCCGCGGCTCGACGCACCCAGCTTGGCCAGGATGTTGGAGACGTGGACGCTCGCCGTCTTGCCGCTGATGAACAACTCCTCGCCGATCTGCCGGTTGCTGCGGCCGAGCGCGAGCAGCCGCAGCACCTCCCGCTCGCGTGCGGTGAGCACCCCGGCGCGCTGATCGGCGTCCGGCGTGTCCGCCAGGCGGCCGCGCCGGGCCAGGGCCTCCACCCGCTCCCGCAGCGGCGTGGCGCCGAGGCGGTCGGCGGTCTCGCGGACCTCGTCGGCTTCGACCGCCGCCTCCTCACGACGCCCCGCCGCCAGCAGGGCCTCGGCGTACCGCAACCGGCAGCGCGCCTGCTCGTAGACGTCGCCGTAGCCGAACGCCGTCACCACCGCCGACCAGGCGGAGGCGTCCGGCCCCGAGACGGCCCGCAGCAACTCCGCCTCCGCACGGGCCAGCCACGCCTGCCCCTCGGGCCCCTGCGGGGTGCCGGTCTGGCCGCGGGCCGCGGTGGGCCGTGCCAGTTCCACCAGTTCGGCCGCGGTGTCCGTCCAGCGCCGGGCCCCGGCCTCGTCACCGGCCGACCGCAGCTCGGCGGCCGCGTCGGCCACCGCTGACAACGCCAGGGCGGCGAGCCTGACCGCGACGTCCGGGCGGGTCCCCGCCTCGTCGGTGAGGGCCGCGACCGTGGACCGGGTCCACCGCACCGCGTCCTCGGGATCGCGGCGCAGCGCCGCGGCGTCGGTGAGCACGATGCCCGCGACCAGGGTGGCCATCCAGTCGAAGGGCCCCTCCAGCAGGGCACGCGCCCGGTCGGCGGCCGTCAGGTCGCCCCGCGCCAGGGCGACGTACAGCGCGGGACCGACCGTGTACGCGCCGGCGGCCGGCAGCAGCTCGGCATCGGCCGCCGCCGCCCGCACACACTCGTCCCAGCGGCCCAGCACATGGAGCACCACCAGCCGCAGGTACCGCATCTCCAGCGGATACGGGGACGACAGCAGCCCGGCGCGCCGGGCCCGGTCCAGGCCTTCCGTCAGCCAGGGCACGCACTCCGCCAGCGCACCGGACTCGTAGTAGCCCATGGCGAGGTTGAACAGGGCGCGCAGCTCCACGGCCGCGTTGCCCGAGCTCCGTGCCAGCTCCCGGGCCCGCAGCAGCCGCTCACGGCCCTCGGGGCCGCGCCGCCCGCCTCCGTCGAAGACGGCCAGGGAGATCAGCAGGTCCGCCTGGGCGTCGGTCATCCGCAGTTCCTCGGCCACGCTCAGGGCCCTCCGGGCGACCCGCAGCGCGGTCTCGTTCCCCCCGACGTGGCGTGCGGCCATGGCATGCGTGGCCGCGGCCCACACCCATGTACGCGACGGCGGATCCTCGGGGATCATCGCCAGGGCCTCGCTGCTGTACGCGAACGCCGCCGTCAGGCTGTCCACGCTCAGCAGGTTCCCGGCGAGGGTGTAGCGGACCCGGGCGGCCAGCTCGGAGTCGGCGTCCTGGCCGAGCTCCGCCAGCGCGGACCGCGTGAGGGAGACCGCGCGGTGCAACTCCCCGGCGTGCGCGGCCGCCGCCGAGGCCCGCAACGTCAGCGTCACCCGGTCGACGCCCCCGCCCTTGGGCCGCGCCTCGGCACTCACCGCCGGCCACAGGTCGAGGGCCGCTTCCAGGTGCCGGTGCTCCTCGGCCGGCGCCCCGACCCGCTGGGCGTGATCGGCGGCCTCCAGGGAGGCGGTCAGCGCCTCGGCGAGATCGTGGCTCTCCCGGTAGTGGTGGGCCCGCTCGGCAGCGCTCTCCGCGGCCCGGCCCTGCGCGGCGAGCAGCCGGGCGAACGCGCCGTGCAGCCGCGCCCGCTCCCCGGGGAGCAGATCGGCGTAGACGGCCTCACGGGCGAGGGCGTGCCGGAAGGAGTACGTGTCGTCGTCCCCTGCGACGAACAACTGCCGCCCCACCGCCTCCCGCAGCGCCGACTCCAGCTCCTCCTCGGGCAGCCCCACCGCCTGCCGCAGCAGCTCGTGCTCCACGCGGCGCCCGGCGACGGCCGCGGTCCGCAGCACCTGCTGCGCGGTGTCGGACAGCTGCTCGAAGCGGATCAGCAGCACCTCGGCCAGCCCGCTGGGCACCCCGCCGGACTCCGTGTCCGTCGCCGCGAGCAACTCCTCCGCGTAGAAGGCGTTGCCCTCGGCCCGCTCCACGATCCGCCGCACCGTGGCGTCCGCCAGCGGACGCCGTTCGAGGTGACGCACCAGCCGGGCCACATCCGAGTCGCCCAGCGGCCGCAGCTCCAGCCGCTCCACCGAGGGCAGCCGTATCAGCTCCGCCAGCAGCGGCCGCAGCGGGTGGCGCCGGTGCAGGTCGTCCGCCCGGTACGACGCGAACACCGCGAGCCGGTGCCGCAGAACGCCCCGGGCGAGCAGGAACCGCAGTAGATCCCGCGACGACTGGTCGGCCCAGTGCAGGTCCTCCAGCACGAGCAGCAACGGCGCGGCGTCCGCCACATCGGCCAGCAGCCCCGCCATCCCCTCGAACAGCCGCAACCGCCCGTCGACGTCCCGAGCGGAATCGGTCCCGGCCCCCAGCAGCCGCTCGACCACCGGATGAGCGGCCAGCGCGGAAGCGAACCGCTCGTCGGCGGCGAGCACGCCCAGGATCTCGGTGAACGGCAGATACGGCAGCCCCACATCACCGAGATCCACGCAGTGCCCGGTGACCACGGTCATCCCGGCGTCAGCGGCCAGCCCACCGACCTCGTCCAGCAGCCGTGTCTTACCGACCCCGGCATCCCCGGCGATCAGCACGGCCCGCGCCTCACCGGCACGCACACGTTCCAGCACGCCGGAGAGCCGGTCGAGTTCGGCTTCCCGCCCGACAACCGGCGTGACAGATGAAGCCTGCGGCACAGGACCAACTCTCTTTTCAGGGGCGCGGGGAACTGCGCGATCAACCACACACAACCCGCAGCCACCACCGAACAGAAGCTCCCGAGCTCCTAGGCCCGCAAAACCCTGGCCCAATCATCCGGCACCCGCCCCGCAGGCCCCGGCACCGGCTGATCCGCAGGATGACTCACCGGCCCGGCCAGCTCCGGCCCGGACTCGTACAACTCGTTCGTCGAGTAGTCCCAGTACCAGCCCTCACCCGGCTCGAAGCTCTGCACCAACGGATGCCCCGACTCCCTGAAATGAGCCGTCGCGTGCTGCGCGGGCGAACTGTCGCAGCACCCCACGTGCCCGCACTGCGCACACCGCCGGAGGTGGAACCACCACCCGCCGGCCGCCTCGCACTCCGCACACCCGCTGCCGCTCGGCGCGGCACCCGGGTCGACCCCGTCGATCCCGTTCCCACCACTCATGCCGACTCCTCCTCGACCGCTGTCAGCGGAAGCAGCACCTGGAACCGCGTGTCCCCGGGCTCCGACTCCACCTGAATCGTCCCGTGATGCTTGTTGACCACGATCCGCCAGGAGATGTCGAGCCCGAGCCCGGTCCCCTCACCGACCGGCTTCGTCGTGAAGAACGGATCGAAGATCCGTCCCCGGTCCTCCGCCGGGATGCCGACGCCCGTGTCCCGGAACTCCACCAGCAGCCGGTCGTGGTCCCGGGCCGTCCGTACGGTCAACGTCCCTTCCCCGCCGACGCTGTTCATCGCCGAGACCGCGTTGTCGACCAGGTTGGTCCACACCTGGTTGAGTTCCGCCGGGTACGCCGGGATCCTCGGCAGCGTCCGGTCGTAGTCCTTGACGACCTTGATCTGCCGGCCGATCTTGCCCGACAGCATCAGCAGCGTGCTGTCGAGGAGTTCGTGCACGTCGGCGTGTCGGAAGGGCGCCCGGTCGAGCTGGGAGTACTGCTTGGCCGCGTCGACGAGATGCGAGATGCGCGTGGTCGAGTCGTTGATCTCGTCCATCAACAGCTCGGTCTCGACGGTGTAGTTGAGCCACCCGATCGCGCTCGGCAGGAGCTCCTCGTCCACCGCCGCCGCGACCTGGTCCAGCCAGTCCTCGTCCAGACCGGCCTGGACGAACACGGGCGCGATCCGCCAGCCGTCCGGGATGCCGTGGTCGTCGAGCCAGTCGGTGAGCGCGTCCTCGCGGTCGGAGGCCTCCAGCGGACTCAGCGTCGGGGCCTTGGCGACGCGCTCGGCGGTGCGTTCCTGGAGGTCGATGAGGTTCGCCATGACCTCGGGGGAGTACGAGCCCTGCGCGATGACCGCCAGCTTGTGCCGCATCTTGCCCACCCGTTCCCGCAGTGTCGCGGTCGCCCGTACTGCCGCCGCCGCGGGGTTGTTGAGCTCGTGGGTGAGACCGGCGGACAACGAGCCGAGCGCCAGCAGCCGTTCGCGCTGCCCGATGGCCCGCTGGGTGCTCTGCGAACCGAAGAAGAGCCCCTCCAGCAGATGCACCGCCATCGGGAACCAGTCCTGCATGATGCCCGCGAACGTGTCGGCGGGCAGCACGAAGAACCGCGTCGGCTCGGTGACGCGCATGGAGTTGTTGTAGACCTGCGGAACCCGGTCGCCCAGATACGCCTGCATGGACCCCGCGTACACCCCGCGCTGGGAGGTCCGCGTCACCTCCACGTCGTCACCGCCGACCCGGCGGTACAGCACGACCGTGCCCTCCAGCAGCACGTAGAAGCAGGTGGCGGGGTCTCCCTCGGTGTAGACGGGGCCGGGCTCGAACGTCTCCACCCGCCCCTCGCCGCACAACCGCCCCAGCTGCTCGGGCGTGAGCTTCTCGAACAGGAACAGCGAGCCGATCTCCTGCGGGCTGCACGGCGCGGGCTGCCCGCTCACGACTGCTCCAGATAACGGTGGACGAGCATCATGGCCATGGCTCCCTCTCCGACGGCGGACGCGACCCGCTTGGCGGACTCGGAGCGGGCGTCGCCCGCCACGAACACGCCGGGCACACTGGTCTCCAGGTGGTACGGCGGCCGGTCCAGCTCCCAGCCCTCCGGCGGGCGGCCGTCGGCGGTCAGGTCGGGCCCCGCGAGGATGAACCCGCGCTCGTCCCGCAGCACCGTGCCGTCCAGCCAGTCGGTCAGCGGGGCCGCGCCGATGAACACGAACACCCACTGCGCGTCGACCTGTTCGGTCTCTCCGGTGTCCACGTCCCGCAGGGTCAGCCGCTCCAGGTGACCGTCGCCGTGCGCTTCCTCGACGACCGTGCGGGCGCGCACCTGGATGTTGGGGGACTCCTCGATCTGCTGGACGAGGTAGTGCGACATCGACGCCGACAACGACTCGCCGCGCACCAGCAGCGTCACCGACTTGGCGCCCCGCGCCAGGTACATCGCCGCCTGCCCGGCGGAGTTGGCGCCGCCGACGATGTACACGTCCTGCCCCTGGCAGGAGGGAGCCTCCGTCAGGGCCGACCCGTAGAACACCCCGCACCCGGTCAGGTCCTCGCAGCCGGGCGCCGACAACTGCCGGTAGGACACGCCGGTCGCCAGGATCACGCTGTGCGCGGCGACCGCCGAGCCGTCCGAGAACCGTACGATCCGGGCGGCGCCGTTGACCTCCAGCGCCGTGACCTCGCGCGCGGTGAGGATCTCGGCGCCGAACTTCGCCGCCTGCCGCCGGGCCCGGTCGGTGAGCTGGGCCCCCGACACCCCGTCGGGGAAGCCGAGGTAGTTCTCGATCCGGGAGCTCTGGCCCGCCTGCCCGCCGGTCGCCGATCGCTCCACGAGCACGGTCCGCAGCCCTTCGGATGCGCCGTAGACCGCCGCGCCGAGCCCGGCCGGACCGCCGCCGATGACGACCAGGTCGTAGAAGTCGGCCGTCGGGGTCGTCGCCAGCCCGACCTGGGCCGCGAGGTCGACGGCCTCCGGCTCGATCAGCGGCGTCCCGTCCGGCGTGATCACCACCGGCAGCCGCATCCCGTCCGCACCGGCCGCGGCCAGCAGCCGCCGCCCCTCCGGCTCGTCGGAGGAGTACCAGCGGTACGGCACCTGATTGCGGGCCAGGAACTCCCGCACGTCCGAGGAGCGCGCCGACCAGCGGTGCCCGACGACCTTCGTGCTGGGCACGGGCCGGTAGTCGCTCGACCGCCACGCCTGGAGCAGGTCGTCCAGGACCGGGTAGAGCTTCTCCTCGGGCGGGTCCCACGGCTTGAGCAGGTAGTGGTCGAGGTCGACGACGTTGATCGCGTCGATCGCCGCGTTCGTGTCCGCGTACGCCGTCAGCAGCACCCGCCGGGCGCCCGGGTAGACGTCCAGGGCCTGTTCGAGGAACTCGATGCCGTTCATCTGCGGCATCCGGTAGTCGGCCAGGATCACCGCCACGAGATCGCCGCGCAGCTTCAGCTCCCGCAGCGCGCCGAGCGCGGACTCGCCGGACTCCGCGCGCACGATCCGGTACGACGCGCCGTACCGCCGCCTCAGATCACGGGCCACGGCCCGGGAGACCCCCGGATCGTCGTCCACGGTCATGATGACGGTCCGCGCCGCATCGGCGGCCTGTGCCATACGTCCCCCACACCGGGCGGTCGACTCACGGCACGGCGCCCCGGGGCACCGCGCCGACCTCCGCCCATCGTATGTTCGATCGCCGCGCCGCGCTCCGATAAGGAGATCAACTCCGGTGAACCCTCAGCACGCAGCCCCGCTCCGAGGTCGTAGGGGCAGAGTGGTGAAGACTGGGCGGCACGCAAGGACCTTGAACACGATGGAGGCAGCTGCATGACACGTCCGATCGCGGCAGGCGTCGACGGATCGCAGGAGAGCCTGGCCGCGCTGGCCTGGGCGGCCCGCGAGGCGGTGCGGCGCGACCGGCCGCTGCGCGTGGTGCACGCCTGGCGGTTCCAGCCGCAGGAGGCGCTCGAAGCCGGGATCGCCGGGGACGCGGACAGCCAGGCGGAGTGGGTGCACAGCGCGGTGACCGAAGCCGTCGGGACCATCAACGAACGGCACCCGGAGCTGGAGGTGACCACCGATGTCGTGGAGGGCCCGGTCGTCGACACCCTGGTCGCCGCGGCGGCCGATGCCGAGCTGCTGGTGCTCGGCTCGCGCGGGCACGGGCCGATCGTCGGCTTCCTGCTCGGCTCGGTCGGCCAGCAGGTCATCGCCGGGACCACCCGGCCCGTCGTGCTCGTCCGGGCCGGTGACCAGCCCTCGGCCGAGGCCGCCGGGCGGGAGATCGTCGTGGGCCAGCAGGGCGACGAGGAGGACAGCGCCGACCTGCTGCGGTTCGCGTTCGAGACGGCGGCCGTACGCGGGGCGACCGTGCGGGTCGTACGGGCCTGGACCCTGCCCCCCGTCTTCGCCTACAGCCCCGGCTCGCTGAAGCTCCTCGACGAGGCCGGGGGACTGGAGCCGTACGAGAAGAAGGCACTGGCCGCCGCGGTCCGGCCGTGGCGGGAGCGTTTCCCCGACGTGCCGGTGGAGGAGCACGTGGAGATGGGCAGCGCCGGCCAGGTGCTGCTGTCGGTGGCCGGGACGGCCCAGCTGATGGTCGTCGGACGGCGGGCCCACCGTACGGCCGTCGGTGCCCGCATCGGCTCGGTGGCGCACGGGGTGCTGCATCACGCGGACTGCCCGGTGGCCGTGGTCCCGCACGCCTGACGGTGGCGGTGGCTCATTCCGCCGTCGGCTGGAGCGTCTTGCGGGCCTTGGGGAGGATGTTCTTGATGTAGTCCTCGACCGCCGTGTCGATGCCGATGTCGTGCTGGGCCCGCTCGGACAGGTACCAGCGGTGTTCGAGGAGCTGGTGGTAGATCTCCGCCGGGTCCATGGAACCGCGCAGTTCGGGCGGCACCGCCCGCACGGTGGGCCGGAACACCTCCCGCACCCAGCGGTGGGCCAGCACCTCCGGGCGGGCACCCAGGGGATCGCCCGGGGCGTAGTCCTCCTGGGTCGCCATCCAGCTCTCGAGGTCGTTGAGCAGCCGCCGAGCCTGGTTCTCCTCGGCGTCGAGCCCGGTCAGGCGCAGCAACTGGCGCTGGTGGTGGCCCGCGTCGACGACCTTGGGCACGAAGGTGACCGTGTCGCCGTTCGAGGCGTGCTCGATCTGCATCTCGGCGACGTCGAAACCGAGGTCGTTCAGGCGGCGGATCCGGCGTTCTATGTAGTGGTGCTTGCCGGCCGGGTAGACGGAGGTGCGGGTCAGTTCGTCCCACAGGCCGCGGTAGCGGGCGCAGATCTCCATGCCGAACTCGACCGGGTCCACCGACGGGTGCAGCGCCCCGGACGCCTCCAGGTCCAGCAGTTCCCCGCTGATGTTCACGCGGGCGAGGTCCAGGTCGTACTCGCGCTGCCCGGAGCTGAGCTGCGGATGAAGGTCGCCGGTCTCGGCGTCCACCAGATACGCGGCGTAGGCGCCCGCGTCGCGCCGGAAGAGGGTGTTGGACAGCGAGCAGTCGCCCCAGGCGAACCCGGCCAGGTGCAGCCGCACCAGCAGCACGGCGAGCGCGTCCATCAGCCGGTGCATGGTGGCCGGGCGCATGGTCGTCTCGAACATCGAGCGGTACGGCATCGAGCCGCCCAGGTGCCGGGTGACCAGCACGCTCTCCAGCGGGGCGCCGTCGGCGTCGGTACGGCCGGTGACCACGGCCAGCGGGTCCACCGCCGGGATGCCGATCCGGTCCAGGTCGCGCAGCAGCCCGTACTCGCGCTGCGCGGGCCGCTCGGCCAGCTCCTTGACGGCGATCACCTCGTCGCCGGCCCGGGAGTACCGCACCACGTGCCGCGAGATGCCGCGGGGCAGCGGCACGAGGTACTCCTCCGGCCACTCCTCCAGGGGCAGGTCCCACGGCAGCTCCAGCAGAAGCGCGGGATGCTCCGGGTTGGTCGCGCTGATCTGAAGTGCCATGAGCCGGGTGTCCTTGTCTCGCCGCTGATCGTCACCTCAGATTAGAGGGCGCGCTCCCGGGCCCGGTGTGCGGCGTCCTTCAACGGGCCGCGGTGGACCGGGCCGTGCCCGGGCAGCAGCAGCTCGCCCTCCAGTTCCGCGAGGACGTCCAGGGAGGCCACGGCGCGCGAACGCTCGTGGTGGAACATGTCCGGCAGCAGCTGCGGTCCTTCGACCCGCGAGGTGGCGTGCCCGCTGACCAGGGCGTCTCCGGAGATCAGCACACCGCTGCCGGGCACGTGGTAAGCGCAGTGACCGTCGGTGTGGCCCGGCGTGTGCACCGGCACGGGCCGCCCGGGCAGGTCCAGGGGGCCCGCCGCCGGGAACGGCTCGGGGGCCGTGACGGGGTTGTGCGTCGTACCGCCGGAGCGCAGCACGTGCACGGCCCAGGGCAGTACACCCGGCCGCCAGCCGTTCCTCAGCACCGTCCCGATGGACACCTGGTGCAGGAACTCCCGGCGCGCGTGCGGTGCTTCGGCCTCGTGCAGGTGGACGGGGGTGCCGTACGTGGCGCGCAGGTACTCGGCGGAGCCCAGGTGGTCGTTGTGCGCGTGCGTGATCAGCACGGCCGCCACCGCCTCCGGGGAGCTTCCCACCTCGGCGAGCGAGGCGAGGAGCCTTTCGCGGTCGCCGGGGTAGCCGGTGTCGACGAGCGTGACGGCGTCCCCCTCCGCGAGGATCACCCAGTTGGTGTGGGAGCCGTGCACCAGGTAGGTGCCGTCCGCGACGTGGTGTACGTCTGCCCGCATGATCGCCCCGCGTTGGTGTGGTCCCGTTCCGACGAGAGTAGGAAAGCAGACCCACGGCGGGTGGAATGGCCAGGTCCGCCTCAACGGACCGGCGGGGCATGGCCGTTCGGGCTCAGTGCACGCCGTGCGGGCGGAACTGGATGCTGATGCGCGGCTCCGTCGCGCGCGTGCTCTTGGGGATGGAGTGCTCCCAGGTGCGCTGGCAGGAGCCGCCCATCACGATCAGGTCGCCGTGGCCCAGCGGCCGGCGCACGGTGTCGCGACCGCCCCGCATCGGCCGCAGCAGCAGGTCCCGGGGCGCTCCCACCGAAAGGATCGCGACCATCGTGTCCTCGCGCGCCCCGCGGCCGATCCGGTCGCCGTGCCAGGCAACGCTGTCCCGGCCGTCGCGGTAGTAGCACAGGCCGGCCGTCGTGAACGGCTCGCCCAGTTCCTCGCCGTAGTGGGAGCTCAGCGCGTCGCGCGCCTCGGTCAGGACCGGGTGCGGCAGCGGGTCCTCGGCGCCGTAGAAGGCGAGCAGCCGGGGGACGTCGACGACGTGGTCGTACATCGTGCGCCGCTCCGCCCGCCACGGCACCTCGGCGGCCAGTTGTTCGAACAGCGTGTCGGAACCGCTGAGCCACCCGGGCAGGACGTCGAGCCAGGCGCCGAAACCGAGCTGGGTACGGCTGATCCCGTCGAGAGGCCCGAGCCGCAGCTCGTCGGTCTGGTCGAAGAGGGAGCCCTGGAGGTGCATGGACTCAGAGTACCTCTTAATCGAAAATGTGTTCCATTGATTTCCTGGTACGCCGAGGGGATGACGGCCTTTCGATACATCGGTGTATCGAATACAGTCCTGTATCGAAAGGGGGCGGGACATGGCCGTGGAGGGAACGACCGGGCGGGTGACCAGGCGCCGTGTCCGCACCCGCGCCAACCTCCTGGACGCGGCGTTCTCCGTGTTCGCGGCCAAGGGCTTCGGGCACGTCTCCATCGAGGAGGTCTGTGAGGCCGCCGGCTACAGCAGGGGCGCCTTCTACTCCAACTTCTCCAGCCTCGACGAGCTGTTCTTCGCCCTCTACCAGGAGCGGGCCGACCTCATCGCGGAACAGGTGTCCGGGGCCCTCGCCCTCGACGGGCCCGGGCTCGACGTGCCGGCCGCCGTGGACCGCGTCACCGACGTGCTGCTCCTCGACCGGGACTGGCTCCTGGTGAAGACGGACTTCCTGGTGCACGCCGCCCGCGATCCGGAGGTGGCCCGGAGCCTGCTGGAGCACCGCGCGCGGCTGCGGCAGGCGATCGCCGACCGGCTCGCCCGCGCCCGCGGGCACACCGCACTGCCCGCCGTCCTGGGCGACACCGACGGCGCCGCCCACGCCGTGGTCGCGGCCTACGACGGCGTCACCACGCAACTGCTGCTGGACCGGGACGTCGAACACGCCCGTGCCTGGCTGAAGCAACTGCTCACGGCCCTGCTGACCGACGGCAGCGGCACCCCCGACCACAGGCAGAACTGAAGAAGGGAACGTCGCCATGGACGCCGACGTCATCGTCGTCGGAGCGGGCCTCGCAGGCCTGGTCGCGGCACACGAACTGACCAGCAGGGGCAGGAGGGTCGCCCTCGTCGACCAGGAGAACGCCGCCAACCTCGGGGGACAGGCCTTCTGGTCCTTCGGCGGGCTGTTCCTCGTCGACTCGCCGGAGCAACGGCGCCTCGGCATCAAGGACTCCTTCGACCTGGCCTGGAGCGACTGGCGGGGCAGCGCCGGCTTCGACCGGCTGGACGACGAGGACTCCTGGGCCGTGCGCTGGGCGCGCGCCTACGTCGAGTTCGCCGCGGGGGAGAAGCGGTCCTGGCTGAACGGGCACGGCATCACGTTCCTGCCCACCGTCGGCTGGGCCGAGCGCGGCGACCTCACGGCGCACGGACACGGCAACACGGTGCCCCGCTTCCACATCGCCTGGGGCACCGGCACCGGTGTGGTGGAGCCCTTCGTCCGCCACGCCAAGCAGGCCGCGCGCGACGGACTGCTCACCTTCCACCACCGCCACCGCGTCGACGAACTGGTCATGGAGGACGGCAGCGCCCGCGGCGTGCGCGGCACGGTCCTGGCCGAGGACCCCTCACCCCGGGGCGTCGCCTCCAGCCGCGACGCCGTCGGCGAGTTCGAACTCACCGCCCAGGCCGTCGTCGTCACCAGCGGCGGCATCGGCGCCAACCACGACACCATCCGCCGCTACTGGCCCGAGCGCCTCGGCACCCCGCCGAAGGAGATGGTCACCGGCGTACCGGCCCACGTCGACGGACGGATGCTCGACATCAGCGCCGAGGCGGGCGCACGCCTGGTCAACCGGGACCGCATGTGGCACTACACCGAGGGCCTGCAGAACTGGGACCCGATCTGGCCCGGCCACGGCATCCGCATCCTGCCCGGCCCGTCCTCGATGTGGTTCGACGCCCTCGGCCGCCGCCTGCCCGGGCCCTACCTGCCCGGCTACGACACCCTCGGCACCCTGAAGCACCTGCGCACCACCGAGGACATCGCCGGGTACGACCACTCCTGGTTCATCCTCACCCAGAAGATCATCGAGAAGGAGTTCGCCCTGTCGGGCTCCGAGCAGAACCCCGACATCACCGCCAAGGACCGCGCCGGGTTCCTGAAGGAACGCCTCCTCGGCAAGGGCGCGCCCGGACCGGTCGACGCGTTCCTGCGCAAGGGCGCCGACTTCGTGACCGCCCCCAGCGTCGAACAGCTCGTCGAGAAGATGAACGAACTCACCGACAAGCCGCTCCTCGACGCGGCCGGGATCAAGCGCCAGATCGAGGCCCGCGACCTCCAGATCGCCAACCCCTACGCCAAGGACGCCCAGGTGCAGGGCATCCGCAACGCCCGCCGCTACATCGGCGACCGCCTCGGCCGGGTCGCCACCCCGCACCGCATCCTCGACCCGGCGGCCGGCCCCCTCATCGGCGTCAAGCTGCACATCCTCACCCGCAAGACGCTCGGCGGCATCCAGACCGACCTCGACTCGCGCGCCCTCGGCACCGACGGCAAGCCGATCGAGGGGCTGTACGCGGCCGGCGAGGTCGCCGGATTCGGCGGCGGCGGTGTCCACGGCTACAACGCGCTGGAGGGCACCTTCCTCGGCGGCTGCCTCTTCTCGGGCCGCGCGGCGGGGCGGGCGGCGGCGAAGCAGACCGCCTGACCGTGCCCGGACGGCCCGCCTCGTTCAGCTCCGCAGGAGGCGGGCCAGCACCGCGGCGTGGCTCTGCTCCGGCGTCTTCGACGCGGTCAGCAGCGTGACATCGCCCGCGCGGACCAGGTCACGGACGTGGTCGAGGACCTCGGCCGCCTCGCCGGCGGCGAGCTCCGCCTCGTACCGCCCGGCGAACTCCTCGTACGAGCCCTCGCCCGCGTGGTACCAGCGGCGCAGCTCCGTCGACGGGGTGATCGCCTTGGGCCACTCGTCCACCCGGGCCGCGTCCTTCGCCAGGCCCCGCGGCCACAGCCGGTCGACCAGGACCCGCACCCCGTCCTCCGGCTCGGGCGGATCGTAGACGCGGCGGACGCGGACGCTCATGCTCGGCCCCTTCGCTGTGGCGACTGTGCTGCTCCGGCGGACGGGTGTGCCGCGAGCGTAACCCCGGCCGGGCACCGGCGCCCGGCCGCGCCGAAGGCCGATTCCGCTCACGCCGAGCGGGTACTCCGTCCGCCTGACGGCGTCGAGGGAGGAGGTCACGACATGAGTGGATCGGACGACCTGCCGGTCGTGCGCACACTCGCCGAGCTCACCGAACTGGTCGAACGGCACCAAGGCCTGTACGTCCGCTGGTCGCGCGGCCCCGCGACCGATCTCCGCGACGTGTCCAGCACCGACGATCTGACGGGCGTGTCCATGCCGGGCCTGTCCGCCAACCCTCTCGACGTCGAGGACTGGTGGGAGGACCGGCCCGTCCGGGTGTGGGTGGCCCGCCGCCTGCACGACTACGCCCATCTGCCGCACGAGAAGGGGCCCGGTGTGCGGGCCTGGGTGCTCGCGGGCAAGGAGACCTCGCGCGGCCCCGACAACGAACCACTCGTCACCGACGCCCGGCCGATGTGCTGGATCGACCAGCAGGTGATCGACGAGGCGAAGGCGGAGGTCTCCCGGCAGGAGAACCCCTGGGGGCCGCTGCGCCGCAGCTGAATCCCCCAGGGGAGGTGGTGCCAGGCGTCAGCCGGAGCGGCGCCGGGCCGCCGCCCGCCGCTTCAGCGCACGCCGTTCGTTCTCGCTGGTCCCGCCCCACACACCGATGGACTGCCCCGTGTCCAGCGCCCACTGCAAGCACTGCTCCTGGACGGGGCAGCGCCGGCACACCGCCTTGGCCTGCTCCGTCTGAAGCAGGGCCGGGCCGGAGGTGCCGATCGGGAAGAAGAGCTCGGGGTCCTCGTGCCGGCAGGCAGCGTGGTCTCGCCAGTTGTCCATCGAAGTCACCTGCGATCGCAGTAGAAACGTGCCCGTTCGGATGAGTGCTCCTTTTCGGGTCACCTGTCGACGCCTGGTGAAACAGCGCCGCCCCGGAACCGCTCACTGCTCGCGCATGCCCCAGGGCGAGCCGTAGGCCGTCAGCAGGTCCAGGAACGGGCGGGCCGGGAAGGCCTCCGGGCCGAGCACACCCGCGCCCGACCAGGCGCCCGAGGCGAGGAGTTCGAGCGCGACGACGGGGTTCACGGCCGTCTGCCACACCACGGCCTGGGAGCCGTACTCCGCCATGGACCACTGGTTGTCGACCACGTGGTAGAGGTACACCTCGCGCGGCTTCCCGTCCCGCACGCCCCGCACCCAGGTGCCCGCACACGTCTTGCCGCGCATCCGCTCGCCGAGCGTCGCCGGGTCGGGCAGGCACGCGGCGACCACGTCCCGGGGCGAGACCGCCACCGGACCGTGCGGCCCCGGCACGGTCACCGGTTCGGTGCGGTCCAGGCCCAGCAGGTGCAGCGTCTTCAGCGTCTCGACGAACTCGCGGCCCAGGCCGTACTTGAAGGTGACGCGGCGCGCGTCGACCCAGCGCGGGACGAGCAGCACCTCCTCGTGCTCCACGTTCACGCACTCGACTTCCCCGATGCCCTCGGGGAAGTCGAAGACCTCGGGCTCACTGAAGGGTTCGGTGGTGAACCAGCCCCGGCCGGCCTCGTAGACGACCGGCGGGTTGAGGCACTCCTCGATGGTGGTCCAGATGCTGAACGAGGGCGCGAAGCCGTAGCCGTCGACGGTCAGGTTCGCGCCGTCACGGATGCCGATCTCCTCGATCTCGTCGAAGAGTTCGTCGGCGGCGTACCGCGCGAAGACGTCAGACAGGCCCGGCTCGACGCCCATGCCGACGAGGGCCAGCACACCCTCCTTCTCCCAGCCGGCCGCCTGCGCGAACTGCTCGTCGCCGAGCTTGACCCCGCACTCCTCGTACGGGCGCTCGGTGTGCGGCCGGGACAGTGACATCGCCATGTCGACATACGTGGCGCCCGCGGCGCGGGCCGCGCGGAACAGCGGCATCACGAAGCGGGGATCGGTGGCGTTGAGCAGGACGTCGCAGCGGTGCCGTGCCAGCAGGCGGGCGACCGCCGGCTCGTCGCCCGCGTCGACCTGTTCGGCGGTGAACCGCGCGTCGCCGCCGAGGGCCGCGACCGCCGCGGCGGACCGGCCGGGGTCGTGGTCGGCCACCACCATCGCCTCGAAGAAGGGCCGCCGGGCCGCGATCCGGGTGATCGCGCCGCCCACGCCTCCGGCACCCACGAGCAGTACACGCATGACAGAAACTCCCTTTTTGCGAAGAACGTGGCGCGCCCTCGGAGGAGATACAACGCCGCCAGGTGTTTTAAGGTCAATGGCGTTGGCATAAGGCGTTGGAGGCCGCCGGAGGAGGGAGACCGTCGTGCCGAAGCCCGTGGTGCCCGAGGAGAAACGCCGCCGGCGCAGGCCCACCAAGAGCGGCACCGTGCTGTCCGAGCGGCTGATCGTCCAGACGGCGCTGCGCATGCTGCGCGAACACGGCAGCGCGGGGCTGACCGCCCGCAGGCTCGGTCTGGCCCTGGACGCCGACCCGAGCACGCTCTACCGGTACTTCCGGGGCATGGACGATCTGACGCTCGCCATCGGCGACGCGTTGATCGGGCAGGCGCTCGACGGCTGGGAGCCGACAGGGGAGTGGCGGGCGGACCTGCGGGCGGTCGGGCTGCGCATCCACGCCGCGTACGTGGAGCATCCGCAGGCCGCGGTGCTCACCGCGAGCCGCGTCTCCGGCCGGGCCCACGAACTCGCGGCCGACGAGGCCGTCCTGGACATCCTGCGCACGGCGGGCTTCCCGGTGCCGGACGCGGTGCGCGTCTACCACGCCTTCGTCGACACCACACTGGCCTTCGCCGCCCTCGACGCCGCCTCGCTCGCCCTGCCCAGCGCCTCGCTGCGGGCCGACGAGGAGATGTGGCGCTCGACGTACGCCCGGCTGCCCGCCACCACCCACCCCCGCATCGCGGAGGCGTCACCCCTGCTCGCCACCCGCATGGTCACCAGCGCCTGTCCGACGGCCCTGGACATGCTGCTGGACAGCGCCGCCGCCCAGCTGGAGGGTGTCCGGGAGTAGGCCGTCACACCCGCAGCGCCTCCGCGGCGGCGGCCGTCACCGTCTCGGCCACCTGGGCCAGCGCGGGCGAGTCGAGCTTCCACTGCTGCCAGTACAGCGGCACGTCCACCGTCCGGCCCGGGGCGAATTCGACCAGCCGCCCGGCGCGCAGCAGGGGATCCGCCTGCGCCTCGGGCGCCAGACCCCAGCCCAGTCCGGCCACCACGGCATCGACGAAACCCTCCGACGTCGGCACGTAGTGCCGCAGCGCGCTCGCGCCGCTCCGCCCCCGGGTGAGCCGGCGCACGAAGCCGTCCTGGAAGTCGTCCCGCCGGTCGAAGGCCACCACGGGCAGGTCGGGGAGCACCCGGTCCAGCGGCCCGCCGAGCCGGCGCGCGGCGAAGTCCGGCGCGGCCACGGGGAGGTAGCGCATCCGCCCCAGCGACCGGACGGAACAGCCCGGCACGGGGTCCGGCGACGAGGTCACCGCGGCCATCACCACCCCCTCCCGCAGCAGCGCCGCCGTGTGGTCCTCGTCCTCGCGGCGCAGTTCGAAGTACAGCCGCAGCTCCTCCGGCACACGGGTGAGCACCCGGAGGAACCAGGTGGCCAGCGAGTCCGCGTTCACCGCCACCGACACCCGCGTCGGCTCCCCGCTGCCGCTCAGCCCGAGCTCCGCGTACGCGTCGTGCTCCAGCCGCGCCACCTGCCGGGCCAGCCGCACCAGCACCTCGCCCGACTCCGTCGGCCGCACCGGCTTGGTCCGCAGCAGCAGCACCCGCCCGGTGCGCTGCTCCAGCGCCTTCACGCGCTGACTGATCGCCGAGGGCGTCACATGCAGCGCGGCCGCCGCCGCGTCGAACGTCCCCTCGTCGACGACCGCGAGCAGGGTCCGCACCTGGTCCAGAGGCAGATCAGTCATCACATCTGCTAATGATACGTAAGAATCTTTAGCTGTACGCGGCCCGGGCCGGTCCGTAGCGTCACGGCCATGACCAGCACTTTCACCGCCGCGGCCGCGGGATTCGGCACCGGACTGTCCCTCATCGTCGCCATCGGCGCCCAGAACGCCTTCGTCCTGCGTCAGGGGATCCGCCGCCAGGCCGTCCTCGCCGTCGTCGCCATCTGCGCCCTGTCCGACGCCGCGCTCATCGCCCTCGGTGTCGGCGGGGTCGGTGCGGTGGTGGTGACCTGGCCGGGCGCACTGAAGGCGGTCGGCTGGATCGGCGGCGCGTTCCTCCTGGGCTACGGCGCCCTGGCCGCCCGGCGGGTGTTCCGGCCGGACGGTGGCGCGCTGAAGACGGAGGGGGAGGCGGCCGGATCGATGCGCCGGGCGGTCCTCACCTGCCTGGCGATGACCTGGCTCAACCCGCACGTCTACCTCGACACCGTCTTCCTGCTCGGCTCCGTCGCCGCCGACCACGGCCCGCTGCGCTGGACGTTCGGCCTCGGCGCCGTGCTGGCCAGCCTGTGCTGGTTCGCCGCCCTCGGTTTCGGCGCCCGGCTGCTCGGCCGTTTCCTCGCCAGGCCCGCCGCCTGGCGGGTCCTGGACGGCCTGGTCGCCGCCACCATGATCGTGCTCGGTGCCGTGCTCATCACCGGGAGCTGAGACCTCGGAGATCCGGCGCCCGGCGGCCGGTGCGATAGTGATCCACGGCCCGGTCGGTGTAGCGAGCATCCAGGAAGCGGCGAGTGGACACGAGTGAGAGCACGAAGGGCGAGCGGGATCCGGCGCCGGAGGCCCCCCGGCGGCGCGGCTGGCGGCGCTGGGCCATGGACACCCGCCCCCTGCGCCGCCCCGCCTACCGGCGGCTGTGGAGCTCGACCGTCGTCACGGCCGTCGGCAGCCAGCTCACCGCCGTCGCCGTACCCAAGCAGATCTACGACATCACCGGCTCCTCGGCGTGGGTCGGTGCCGCGAGCATGGCCGGCCTGGTGCCGCTGATCGTGTTCGCGCTGTGGGGCGGGGCGATCGCCGACAGCATGGACCGGCGCAAGCTGCTGCTGATCACCAACAGCGGCATCGCCGTCACCTCGCTGCTGTTCTGGCTCCAGGCCTTCACCGGCCTGGAGTCGGTGACCGCGCTCATGCTGCTGCTCGCCGTGCAGCAGGCCTTCTGGGGCCTGAACGCCCCGGCCCGCAACGCCTCCATAGCCCGGCTGGTCCCCGAGGACGAACTGCCCGCGGCCAACGCCCTCGGCTCGACCGTGATGCAGACCGGCCAGGTGGCGGGCCCGCTGCTGGCCGGTGCCCTCATCCCCGTCATCGGCCTGCCCGAGCTGTACCTCATCGACGCCGTCGCCCTGTGCGTCACGGTGTGGGCGGTGTACCGGCTGCCGTCGCTGCCGCCCCTGGCCGGAACGGCGGTGCGCCGCGCGGGCGTGAAGGAGATCGCCGCCGGTTTCCGCTACATCTCCGGGCACACCGTGCTGCTGCTCTCCTTCCTCGCCGACGTCATCGCCATGGTCCTCGGCATGCCCCGGGCCCTGTTCCCGCAGCTCGCCGCCCAGACCTACGCGCCCTACGGCGAGGGGCTCGCGCTGGGGCTGCTGTTCGCGGCGATCCCCATCGGTGCCGTGCTCGGCGGACTGTTCTCCGGCACCTTCTCCCGGGCCCGCCGGCACGGCTGGATGGTCATCGGGGCGGTCGTCGTCTGGGGCGTGGCCATCACGGGCTTCGGGCTGAGCCGCAGTCTGTGGGTGGGGGTGGCGTTCCTGGCCGTGGCCGGGGTCGCCGACATGGTGTCGATGGTCTTCCGCGGGGCGATCCTGCTGTCCGCCGCGACCGACGAGATGCGCGGGCGCATGCAGGGCGTCTTCATCGTCGTCGTGGCGGGCGGCCCACGCCTGGCCGACGTGCTGCACGGGACCGCTGGCTCCGCCTTCGGCCCCCGGACCGCCGTCGCGGGCGGTGGGCTGCTGGTCGTCGCCGTGATGCTGGTCCTGGCCGCCACCGTACCGGCGCTGCGGCGCTACCGCGTCTGACGCCTCACAGGGCGCCTCGCCGGTGCAGCGTGTACTGCTCCATCAGCTTGCCCCGGGTCATCTCCAGCCGGTGCGCGAGCACCTCGGCGACATTGCGCACCAGCACCAGCCCGAGCTGCGGATCCTCCTCGCACAGCCGCAGCACGGCCGCCGCGTCGAACTCGTAGGCCCGTACCGGACTGAACGCCACGGCGCCGAAGTCCCAGGTGTACGGCGGGAACAGCCAGGACCAGCCGAGCAGGTCGCCCGCGCCGAGGCTGGCCACGGTCACCCGCTGGAGGGAGTTCACCTGCTGGTCCAGGGAGACCGCGCCGGAGCGGATGACCCAGAAGCGGTCGGCCGTTCCGCCCGCTTCGAAGATCCGGGCGTCCTCGGGGAAGGACACCTCCCGGGCGAGCGTCGTCAGGCGCTGCCGCTGGGGCGGGGGCAGGGCGGTCAGGAGTTTGATCGCTTTGGTCATGACGCGGAGCTCCTCGCCGGGCGGTCGACTTCCGGTGCTTTCCCTACGCCCATTTCAGCCGCTGCCGGGCCCCCGGGCACCTCGGCGTGCAGAACTTTTCCGGGGCATGAAAAAGCCCTGGCTGGACGGGGGAGACCAGCCAGGGCCGTAAGCGGTGGTGCGGAGGACAGGGGGTCGACTCCGTCACCACGTATGGATGAACCGTAAACCATCCCTGGGGCCTGTGTGCACCCCGGACCGGGTCGCGTGACCCGTTTCACTTCAGTCCGCGTCCCCGGCGAGGACCCGGACCGTCTCCAGCTCCGGGTCGGTGGGGTCGGGCAGATGCATCCCCGCGGCCAGACCGGTCCGCAGGTACGCCAGCACCGGCTCGGTGAGGCGCTCGCCGGGCAGGACGGCCGGGATGCCGGGGGGATACGGCGTGATCATCTCCGCCGCGACCCGTCCGGCCGCCCGCGCCACCGGCACGTCCTCGGCGGGACCGAAGAACGCGTCCCGGGGCAGCACCGCCTGTTCCATCCGCAGCCCCGCTGGCGACGGCACCTCCACCCGCGGCGCCCGCGGCAGCTCCCGCGCGGCCCCCGCGAGGTCCCGCAGCGCCTCCAGCAGCTGCCCGGTCGTCTCCCGGTCGTCGCCGTGGGTGATCTGCGCGCCGATGCGGCGGTGGTCCACCAGATGCGCGTCGATCCGCCGGTGCTCGCGCAGCCAGTCCGCCGCCTGGAAGCCCGTGATCCCCAGCCCGGCGACGTCGATGACGCCGGGCAGCGGGTCGAGGTCGTCGGACAGGCCCGGACCGCAGAAGTCGTCGCGGTCGTTGACGTGCAGCCCGTCGATCTCCTCGATGGCGGAGCGGACGTCGGCCGCCAGATCCAGCGCGCCGCCCATCAGTTCCTCGCCGTGCAGCGCCATCTGGCGCCGCCAGCCGTCCAGACCCGCGAAGATCAGCACCGACGGGCTGGTGGTGCCCAGCAGGTCCGCGCGCATCCCCAGCAGCGCCGGCGGGACCAGATCACCCTGGAGATGGAAGACCGAGCCCTGCTCCAGGCCGCTGCCCATCTTGTGGATGCTGGTCACGCAGATGTCCGCGCCCGCGTCCATCGCCCAGGACGGCAGACCGGGGTGGAACGGCAGATGCGCGCCCCAGGCCTCGTCCACGATCAGCGGAAGCGAACGCCGGTGGCACACCTCGGCGACCGCCCGCAGATCCGCGCTGCCGCCGTACGGTGTGGGGCTCGTGATCAGCGCACCCCGCGCCTCCGGATGCGCGTCGAAGGCCCGGTCGAGGTCCTCGGCGGACGGGGGATGGGCCAGGTGCCGCTCGGCGTCCCAGCGCGGCTCGACCCAGACGGGCTCGATGCCGGAGATGATCAGGCCCGCCACCACCGACTTGTGGGCGTCACGCCCGATCAGCAGCTTCTCGTGCGGCCCGGCGACCGACAGCATCGCGGCCTTCACCGACAGGGAACTGCCGCAGGTGCTGAAGAACGTGTGCTCGGCGTGCACCGCGTCGGCCATCAGCTCCTGGGCGCGTTGCAGCACCCGCCCGCGGGTGAGCCGGTCGTCCAGACCGCCGGAGGCCAGCACATCACCGTGGAAGACCGCGTCACCGAGGACCTCCCGGACCGCCGGGTCGGCGCCGCGGGCCTGCTTGTGCCCGGGTGGGGTGAACGACAGGTGTCCCTTGCGGCGGTACTCGTCCAGGGCTTCCAGGACCGGTGCTCTGGTGTGGTCGGCTGTCATGCGCACCGGGTTCCCGGCAGGTGCCCGCACAATCCGCCCCTGCCCGGCAGCGGGCAGCGGACCTCCTGGTCAGCCCTCCGCGGTGTGTTTGCCCGGAGTCAGGATCTCGTCCAGCACCGTCAGCACCGCCTCGTAGGACATCTGCCGCACGGTCGCGTCCCGGGCCCCCTGCGGGTCGGTCGGGCCCAGTTCCTCGCTCCTGGTCCGCCAGGACCGCTCCTCGCGCACCGCGCAGGCCCTCGCGCGCTGGATGCGCCGCAGCAGTTCGTCGGAATCCACCACATCGGTCATGCACCCCGCGTACCCCGGCGACGCGTGGTGATGGCAACGATTCACGGCCGTCCCGGATTTCCCGGAGTTCCCCGGATCTCCCAGGGGGTCTTTTCGGGTTGATTTTCCGACAGTGGTGCGGACCGAGGTTTGCAGGTGCGGGGAGAGGTCAGCCGAACTAAGGAGACCCGCGGTGCTCGCGCGACGCGCCCCGAAACCGCGGGCGGTGGAAGGAAAAGAACACCGAATTGCCGGTCCATGAGCCCGAGGTGTGCCCGGGCGGGCGGCCACGGTGCGGGATCCGGACCCGGGTCATGTCCTGACCGAGCAGGGAGCTTAAGGATGTGCGAGGAGCACATGATCGAATCAGTATTCGAGCCGCCCGGTGCACACCGGGCCCGGCCGTGCAAACCCGCCGACGCACGCCGGGCCGTGGAGCGCGCCGTGGCCGAGCGCTGCCGCACGACCCATACCGCCTGTGACGCCGACGCCCTGTCGGACGCGCTGCTAGTAGCCTCGGAGCTGACGACCAACGCCATCCTGCACGGCGGCGGAGTCACCGACTTCCAGGTCGACGTCGACGGGCCCGGCGTACGGCTCTCGGTGAGCGACCGCAGCGACGAACTGCCGGTGACCGCGCCGCCCGCCGATCCGCGTGGACGGCTGCGGCACGGCGGCCACGGCTGGCCCATCGTCTGCCGGCTCTCCCGTGACGTCCGCGTGTCCGATCTGCCCGCCGGCGGCAAGCGCATCACCGCCGTCGTACCCCTGACCTGAACGCCCGGGACCGGTTCGCTCCACATTGCTCAGCAAAGTGGAGTTTGTTCCACCGGGGCCAGGGCAGACGCAATCTCGTGCTTCGGACCGGAGGCGCGCCAGCGGGAGCGGTATGTACGACTGCCCCGGAGGCCCTCCAGGCGATCCGGGCAGCGACCGTCCCGCGGTAAGTCCCTGAGACCATCGTTGTTCAGGAGCGAATCCGCATGCTCATCGATACGCCCACGAACCGTCCCGGCACGCCCGAAACGACGACCACCGCCAGTCGGCGGCGGCACGACGACGCTCCGGACACCGCGGCTCTCTTCGCCCGGCTGGCGGAACTGGAGGAAGGGCCCGAACGGGAAGCCGTCCGCGACGAGCTCGTCACGCTGTGGCTGCCCATGGCCCACCGGATCGCCGGCCGCTTCCGCGACCGCGGAGAGTCGATCGAGGACCTCCGGCAGGTTGCCGCCCTCGGGCTCGTCAAGGCCATCGACCGGTTCGACCCGAGCCGGGGAGCCTTCGAGAGCTACGCCGTCCCCACCATCACCGGCGAGGTCAAGCGGCACTTCCGGGACCGTATGTGGGCCCTGCGGGTCCCCCGCCGCGTGCAGGAACTGCGCAACAAGGTGCGGCTTGCACGTCGTGAACTCACCCAGAACCCCGGCAGCCCCGAGCCCTCCGTGGCGGACATCGCCGCCCACACCGGCCTGACCGAGGAAGAGGTCAGCGCCGGGCTCGAGGCACTGGAGAGCTTCAGCACCCTGTCACTGGACGCCGAACTCTCCGCCGATGACGACGGCTACAGCCTCGCGGACACCCTCGGCGCGGCGGACTCGTCCTACGACGTCGTCGTCGACCGCGAATCCGCCAAGGAAGGCCTGCGCCGCCTGCCGGAGCGCGAGCGGGCCATTCTCTACATGCGGTTCTTCGAGGACATGACACAGAGCCGCATCGCCGACCACCTGGGCATCTCCCAGATGCACGTCTCCCGCCTCATCAGCCGCAGCTGCGCCCGCGTGCGCGACGAGGTCCTGGGACAGCGGACGGGCACCCGCGGCACCTCCACGACGGCCTGACCACCCGACCCACCGAGGAGCGAGAAACCATGCTGAGGCCCCATCCCGCCGTGCTGCGCCGTCTCGTCGACGAGTACGAAGCGCTGGCGGCCGCCGCGAGACCGGGCGAACCGGCCGACCTGAGCGCGCGGGCACGCGACCTCGAGTACACGTTGTGCGTGTCCACCGGCACCCGGAACGTCGAGCGCGCCCTGGAAGTCGCTCACCAGTGGCTCGCGACCGCACCCGCACCGGCCGGAGAGTCCGCCCCGCCCACCGTCACCGGGCAGCGCACACCGACCCCGGAGCCCGCGTGATGGGAGTGTGCGCATGACGTGACGGGGAAGGCGTGGCACCGAAGGGGCCCGGCCGACGGCGGCAGCCGAGGCCGGGCTCTCTTGTGTCACGCCACCTAGACCAGGGAGTTCCATGTCCACAGCGGGACGGAAGGCCGCAGACGACGATGCCGAACTGGAGCGCCTGCGCGCCGAAGTGCGCGACCTGCGTGCCCGGGCTCGCGTCTACCCGCTGATCTCACAGGCCCAGGGCATGCTTCAGGAGCGGTACGCGCTGCCCGACGCGGAGAGCGCCTTCGCGCTGATGCAGCGGGCCTCCCAGCGGTACAACGTCAAGCTGCGGACCCTGGTGGGGTTCCTGGTGACCGCACCGCCTCCCGACAGCCGGGAACGGCTGTGGTTCCCGCGCCGGGTCCGCCGGCCGGAACCCGACCTGACCTTCACCTCGGCCCACCGGTCCGGGTCCGGCAGCCGCAGCGCCGTCCTGAAGGCCGTGCTGAGCAGCACCCTTGCCGTGGTCGACACCGACATGGGCAACGTCCAGCTCACCGACCGGGCCCGGGGCGGCCTGCGCCTCGAGGAGCACACCGGACACCCGCCCGACTTCGTCGACTTCTTCGCCCACGTCGACGACGACGGAACCGCCTGCGCGCGGGCCGCCCGCGACGTCGCCCAGGTCACCGTGCGGGACGTGGAGAGCGATCCGGTGTTCAGCGAGCCGGCCCGCCGGGCCATCCTCGCGGCGGGCAGCAGGGCCTGTCACAGCGTCCCGCTGACCACCGCGTCCGGCTTGTGCGTCGGCATGGTCTCGGCCCACCTGGACCGGCCCCTCCAGGGACTGACGACGGCCCAGACCAAGGCCCTCGACACCGTGGGGGGCGAGGCGGGCCGGTGGGTCGCCTGGCACGACCGCACGGTGGTCCTGGACGCCCTGGAGCACCTGCACGCCCTCGGCCGCGCCGGCCGTGGGACGAGGTTCCGGCGGTCCTGAAGCACACGCGGCGGGCCGCCGCTCTGACCGGAATCCCCTGGTCCGGTGGCCGGGCCGGGTGTGTGCCGGGCGAGCCGGGGCATCCGGAGTGCCGGGAGGTCGACATGGACACGAGTGCGTTGGCACAAGGCGGTCGGATCCGGGCCCGGCGAGCGGCACGGGGTTCGGCGGTCGAGGGGGCGGCCCGGGCGGGCCTGGCCGCCCGCGGTGTGATCTATCTGCTCGTCGGGGCCCTGGCGGTGCAGATCGCCTTCGGCGACACCGGTGAGCAGGCCGACCGCGGGGGAGCCCTGGCCGAACTGTCGCAGAAGCCGTTCGGCGCGGTGCTGCTGTGGGCACTGGGCATCGGCCTCGCCGGCATGGCCCTGTGGCGGCTGTCCGAGGCGCTCTTCGGCTCCGTCGGACAGGACGGCCGCAGCGCCCGCAAGCGGCTGCTGGCGACGGCCCGCTTCCTCTTCTACGTCTTCGTCGCCTACTCCGTGCTGTCGTTCGCGGCGGACCGGGGCGGAAGCGGCGGCGGATCCAGCGACCGGCAGTCCCAGGACGCCACCGCCAGGGCCCTGGAGATGCCCGCGGGCCAGTGGCTGGTCGGCGCGGCCGGCCTCGCGATCGTCGCGGTCGGCGGGTGGATCGGCGTACGGGCGGTGCTCCGGAAGTACCACGACAAGCTCCGGCTCGGGCAGATGAGCCCCCGGACACGACGGCTGGTGGACGTCACGGGCATGGCCGGCGGCGCCGCCCGGGGGCTGGTGTTCGCCGTGGCCGGCGTGTTCGCCGTCCGCGCCGCGATCGACTACGAACCCGACCGGGCCAAGGGCCTGGACGACACGCTGCGCAGCTTCGCGGACACCCCCTTCGGCCCCTGGCTGCTGGTCTGCGTCGCGGTCGGCCTGGTGCTGTTCGGGGTGTTCTCCTTCGCCATGGCCCGCTGGCGCCGCGTCTGAGCCGCGCCATCCGGGGAACACGAAGCCAATGAGCGATTCCGAGATTCCGCATGGCGACGGCCGGCCCGTGGACGTGTACCTGGACCTCCTGCGCATCCGGATGGACACGGAGGACTACCGCCTCCTGAGGCGCGTGGTGGAACCGGTCCTCCAGGCGATCGACGAGGAGCGCCTGTCCAGCCTCGACTTCGCGCTCGACTCCGGGGCCGACGACGAACTGCCCCAAGAGGTGCGTGACGAGGTGGCCCTCGTCATCGCCACCGCCGTCACCGGCCGCCTGGACAACGAAGTGATCGAACTCGACGTCGACGAGACCGGCCCGGTCAGGATCGTCACGGACGCGTCCACCGCGTCCGACCCGGTCCGCCTCGGCGAGATCGCCGACTACATCAAGGAACGCCACCGGCAGACGGAGGAACTGCGGGGCATCGCCGAGGTGAGCGGCTTGCCCACGGACTTCTGACGGGCCCTGGCGGCGGGCCCCCTGGCGCCAGCCTTCGACCCCGAGATCCGGCCAGTGCGCCGGGCCCTTGGGGCCCCGTCCCCTGTCCTCGGGCTCCTCAGCCTCCTCGGCCTCTGGGCCTTCGATCCCCGGGTGCCCAGGCCCCGGCCCTCCGGGCCCCGCTGCGCGTGTGGGGTCGCAGGGCTTCCGGGTCCTTGGCCTCCGGTCCGCGGCCTTTCAGGCGCGCGGTTCTGCCACTCAACCGGCACGCTCAGCGGCTGGGCAAGTCCCACCACGGCTTCGTGCCCTGGCCTGCGGGGCCCCGACCCCCGGTTCGGGGTCTTCGGGTCCCCGGTCCCCGGTCCGCGGTTTCCGGTCTCCGGCCCCGGCCTTCCGGCCCTGGCCTTCCGGCACCCGGTTCGGCCACCCGGCACGCTCAGCGGCTGGGCAAGGCCCGCCGCGGCTTCGTGCCCCGGTTCTCCCAGTTCTCCTGCCTCCGGTCTCGGGGGCCCTGGCCCTCCGGTGCCCGGCCCGCGGCCCTTCCGGCGCGCGGTTCCGCCACCAGCACGCTCAGCGGCTGGGCAAGTCCCACCACGGCCTCGTGCCCCGGGCTTCCGGTCCCCGGTCCTTCAGGCCCGCGGTTCCCCCACCGGCACGCCCAGTGGCCGGGCGAGGCCCACCACGGCCTCGTCGAGGCGTTCCAGGTGTCGCAGCACGCGGTCGGTGATCCGGCCGTAGCGTGGTGTGCCGGCGTCTGAGCCCAGCAGCGAGGCGATGCTCGGCCCGGTCTCGACCCGGGCGCCCGCGTGCTCGTCCGCGACCCGGGCCGCGATGGTCTCGATGTTGCGCACCGTGCGCCCCGCGGCCCCGCGCAGCCGGGGGTCCGCCGCGATCGAGGGATGCGTGGGCAACAGTTCGGCGGTGGCCGCCAGCGTCCGCGCGTGGTACGCGCAGGTCTCCAGCAGCGCCACCACGTAGCGGGCCGTGTGGCGTCGGGCCCGGAGCGGAGTGACCGGATGGGTCAGCGGCTGCGTGGCGGCCCGCAGGTCGGCCAGCGCCTGGTCCAGGTCGCGCGCCTTGTCCAGCAGCTCGTCCGCCGGCCCGCCGCTGAGCTGGCCGACCGCGGCCTCGGTGACATCGGCCAGCCGCTCCAGCACCGTGCCGAGCAACTCGTTCGTCCGGCGGTCGGTCCGCACCGGCAGCACCAGCGCCGCCGCGATCACACCGCAGGCCGCACCCAGCGCCGTCTCCTCCACCCGCAGCAGGAGCACGTCGAGGCTGTAGGTGTGCAGCAGCGTGTACAGCAGCCCCAGCATCGCGGTCACGAAGAACGACATCAGCGTGTACGACAGCGGCGCCACGTAGAACATCGCGAAGATCAGCACCAGGACCAGCCCGAACGCCGTCCAGGTGTGCTGCCCGACCAGACCCGCCAGGACGATGCCCGCCACCACGCCGAACACCGTGCCCAGCAGCCGGCGGTACCCCTTGACGAGGATCTCGCCCGTCGAGGCGGTGTTCAGGAAAACGATCCAGCACGTCAGCACCGCCCAGTACCAGCGCTGCGTGGACAGCAGCTCACCGCCCACGATGGCCAGTGCCGACCCCACGGCGACCTGCACGGCCGCGCGGGTGGTCGGCCGCCGCAGCCCCGTCTCCTGCTCCTCCGACGGCTCCTCGCCGCCGTCGATCGCGGCGTCCTCCGCGTCCAGCTCCTCACGGGAGCGGGCCGTCGCGGGGGTGTCGTCCGACTCGTCCTGCGGCCCGTCCAGCGCGATCCGCAGACCCAGCACCGAGCGGGCCGCCTCGCCGATGCCACGGAACACGTCCTGGACGGCCGCGGGCGCGGGCGGCAGGTTCTCCTCGTCCCGGTAACCGAGGAGACGGTTGCGCACGTGCGCCAGCCCGGTCCCCACATCCCCGCTCCCGGCCCGCAGCACGAGGGCGCGCAGCGCCTGGAGATCACGGCGGAGCGTGGCCGTGGTCTCGTCCGGCACGGCCGGCTGCCCCACCGACGGCGCGGGAGCGCCCGGCAGGTGCAGGGTGAGGGTGTCGGCCCGTTCGGCGCTGCGCGAGGTCAGCAGCAGCAGACCGAGCCGCTCGGCGGCGATCTCGGCGTCCGCGATACGCCGCTGCACGAGACGGGCCGCCGACTCGTCCGGGGTGCCCTCCTCCAGCTGCGCCTGGATCATCATCGCCGTCTCGTGCAGCCGCGCCGTGCCCTCGCGCACGGCCTCCAGGGCCTTGTCCATCTCGTCAGGGGCGGCGTCGAGAAGGTCGAGCTGCGCGGACACCAGCTGGGCCAGCCGGGCGCGGAAGGCCAGCCGCAGCCGCAGCAGCACCCCCGTGGGGGTCGCGGGCACGACCGCGAAGCGCAGCACGGCACTGGCACAGAACGCCACGGCGATGGCACCGCACAGCGTGGGCAGCGCGGACACCTTGGCGCCGACGAACAGCGACAGGAAGTAGATCTGGAAGCCGATCAGCCCGAGCGCCGTGCCGCGGTCGCCGAACCGGCGGCCGTAGACCGCGCAGAAGATCAGGACGACGAAGAAGACGTCACCGGCGTACAGACGCGCGTTGAGCACCGCGCCCAGCGTCACGGAGACCAGCGCCACCGGCAGGCCCAGCGCCAGCGTCACGGCCTGGGCGCCGAGCTGCTTCTCCCGGATGGCGAAGGTGGCGACCATCGCCGCCATGGCCCCCGCCACCAGGAGATGCACGTCGGCCCCGAACAGGGTGAGCACGGCCAGCGTGAGGGCGATGGCGCCGACGGTCCGCAGCCCGGCCGTCAGGCGCAGCAGCCCCGGGTCGGACGCCGCGATCCGGTCCCGCAGTCGTGCCCGCACCGACCGTCCCGCTGCCCTCACGCCGCCGCACTCTCTCCCGACTCACCACACCAAGATCCGCACCTCAGCATGACATGCCACGAGCGGAAGGCCCCGTCCGGCCCGGCCTACTCCTGCCGGGCGGTTCCCTCGACGTGAGCCCGCACCTGCTCCGGCGTCAGATAGGCGTCGGTGTACTCGAAGTCCTTCAGCCTGGCGGCCTTGCGGGCCTGGAACCCGGTCCGTACGAAGTCGTCGCCGGCGACCGCGTTGAGGAGCCAGTTGGTCATCACCCGGGTCTTGGCGACGTTGGTGCGCAGTGCCGACCAGTGGTAGCCGCGTGCGACGGCCTGGGCGGGCAGGCCGCGCAGTTCGATGCCCAGCGGCTTGGAGACCGCGTCGGTGCCGCCGAGGTCGACGACGAGCCCCAGGTCCTTGTGGACGTACGGCTTCCTGGCCTGACCCCGCAGCGTCGCGATGACGTTGTCCGCGACGTGCTTGCCCTGCCGCAGGGCGTGCTGCGCGGTGGGCGGGCACATGGCGCTGTCGTCGCCCTTGGCCAGGTCGGGCACGGCGGCCGAGTCGCCGAGCGCGAACACCCCGTCGTCGCCCGGCAGGTTCATCTCGGGGGCGACCACGAGCCGCCCCTTGACGGTCTCCGCGCCCAGCGTGGCGATGAGGGGGCTGGCGACAACCCCGGCCGTCCAGATGAGCGTGCGGGTCGGGATCACCCGCCCGTCGGTGAAGGTGACCTCCTCCGGGCCCGCCTTGGCGATGGAGACGCCGAGGGAAATCTCGATGCCCCGCCGGCGCAGGATCTCCTGCGCGCTGCTGCCGAGCTTCTCGCCGAGCTCCGGCATCAGCTTCGGCGCGATGTCGATCAGATGCCACTTGATCAGGCCCGGATCCAGCCGCGGGTACCGCTTGACGGCGGCGTGCGTCAGCCGCTGCAGGCACGCCGCGGTCTCGGTGCCCGCGTAGCCGCCGCCGACCACCACGAACTGCAGCCGCGAGGCCCGCTCCTGCGGGTCCTGGCTGGCGTCGGCCAGGTCCAGCTGCGAGATGACGTGGTCACGGATGTACGCGGCCTCGGCGAGCGTCTTCATCCCGAACGCGTGGTCCGTCAGCCCCGGGATGTCGAAGGTGCGCGTGATGCTGCCGGGGGCCAGCACGATGTAGTCGTACGGCTCGTTGACGATCTCGTCGGTGATCGTGCGGATGACGCAGACCTTGGACTTCAGATCGACGCCGATGGCCCCGCCCGGAATGATCCGCGTGCGGTACTTCTTGCTGCGGCGCAGCGAGACGGCGATCGACTGCGGCGTCAGCACGCCGGAGGCGACCTGGGGGAGCAGCGGCAGGTAGAGCTGGTAGGCGAACGGCGTCACCAGCGTGACGTCGGCCTCGTCCGGGGAGAGTTTCCGTTCCAGACGGCGGACGCACTCCACACCGGCGAAGCCTGCGCCAACCACCAGGATCCTGGGTCGTGTCACGGTGTTCATCCCTTTCTGCGGCTCCAGGCGGTCTGCCTCGAACGCCTATCGACTGCCCCTGGATCGCTGGTTCGCACCCCATTGATCCCACCGCGTCCCCGACCGGCACGCCAGTCGGACGCGGCAGGCAGACGAACGCGTCGATCACCACCATGCCCGCCCCGTGGCCGAAAAGCACCAGGCGGGAGTGAAGAACGCGTGCACACACGGCCGGCCGGCCTGCCGTCAGGACGCGGCGTCCCCTTGGAGATGACACAGCAGCAGACACACGTCGTCGTCGCGCTCGGAATCGCTCAGCAGCGGATGCAGGATCCGGTCCGCCGAACCCTCCAGATCGGCGTCCAGCTCCGCCGAGCGGAAATCGCCGAGCGCCGAGGCCAGCCGCTCGATGCCCGGGTCTATGCCCTGCGCACGCCGTTCGACCAGCCCGTCCGTGTACAGCGCGAGCGTCGAGCCCGGCGACAGGCGCACCGTGTGGTCGCCGATCTCCTGGGTGAGGGGGATGCCCAGCATGGCGCCGGGTTTGGCGTCGAGGGTGCGCACGGTTCCGTCGGGCAGCCGCAGCACCGGCGGCGGATGGCCCGCGGCGGCCCAGGTCATGGTGGGCTCGTCCGGGTGGAACCGGGCGATGACCGCGGTGGCGTACAGATCCGGCTGGAGATGGTGCAGGAACCGGTGCAGCCGGGTCAGCAGCCGGCCCGGGCTGTCACCGTCGACCGCGTACGCCCGCAGCGCCGTGCGCAGCTGGCTCATCATGACGGCCGCGTGCAGTCCGTGCCCGGTCACGTCACCGACGACGGTGATGAGACCGCCGTCCCGCTGAGGGAACGCGTCGTACCAGTCACCGCCGATGTTCAGCCCGTGGGTGGCGGGAAGATAGCGCGCGGCGAGTCTGAGGCCCGGCGTGGCCGGCAGATCCGTGAGCAGGGCGCGTTGCAGCGTCTCGGCGATGTCGCGGTTGTGCTCGAAGCGCCGGGCGTTGTCGATCGCGATGCTGGCCCGCCGGGTGAGCTCGATCAGCATCACCGCGTCGTCCGGGTCCCAGCGCGCACCGGGCGGCGACAGGGTCAGCACGCCCAGCGGGGCCCGGCGCGTCGGCAGCGGAACGCACAGCAGCGGCCGGGTGGGGTCCAGCGCGGACGGCGGCTGGTCGTCGACGCCGGGCAGGCCGCCGGGATGGTCGGCCGCGTACTGCGGCCGCCCGGTCCGGGCCGCGACCACGGCGGCGGCCGGATGCGGCGCCGACCGGTGCTTGTCGTCCTCGTGGTCGAACAGCCAGACGTCGACGCTGCGGGCGTACTCGGGCACCAGCAGGTCCGGCAGCCGGCGCACGATCTCCTCGTGGTTGAGCGAGGCCGTCAGTACGGCGCTCGCGTCCGCGAGGAACGTCAGTCTGCGGCGGGCGCTCTCCGCCTCGTTGCGTGCCCTGCGCTCGGCGGCGAAGGCCTCGCGCTGGGCCCGGCCGGCCGCGTCCAGCTCGGCGTGCAGCGCCAGGACGCCCTGGTTCGTCTGGTGCAGTTCCTCGCGGTGGAAGGCGACCAGATCCTCCTGCTCGCCGAGCTTGTCCAGCACCACGGCCGTGTCCTCGTCGGCGCCGAGCAGCGCCTGAGCGAGGGCGGCGGGATCGTCCTCGACGGCGCCGCCCTCCGTGGCCCGGGCCGTCTCGGGGCAGGGGACCGTGACCTCCCAGGGCGGCTCCCCGGCGGCGGCCGACGCGTCCGGCGACGGCGTCACCACGGCGTGCAGCAGCCCCTCCTCGGCGGGGGACCCGGCCATGTCCAGGGTGAGCAGCCAGGTGCCGCCCTTGGTGAGGCACTGCCGCAGGTGGGCGCTGAGAGCGGCGGCCAGCCTCGTCCGTTCGACGGTGGGCACACCGTACGCGGCGGCCAGGCGCGCGAGGGCGATGCGGGCGCGCGCCGCATCGGTGACGGTGGTGATCTGCCAAGTACGCATCATGGGTGTTCCGGCGGGGTCGGAGTCAGCACGGCCACGGCGGTGTCGTCCCGCACCGGACGGGCGGGACTGCTCGCGTCACGTATGGCCAAGGCGGCCGTCACGGCCGGGTCGGCCGCGGAAAGACCGGCGTCGGACGGCGGCGTCCAGCGGCTGGGCAGGCCGTCGGTGTGCAGGACGAGCAGCCGGTCGGCGGCCCAGTCGGCCTCCTCCTCGCGGAGGGTGCCGGGCCGGTGCACGCCGACGATGCCGGGCCGCGACAGCAGCGGACGCCAGGTGCCGTCCGCGCGCAGCCGCGCCCCCACGTTGCCGATACCGGCGAACCGCAGCCGCCCGGCCCGCACGTCGAGCTGGGCCAGGGCGACGGCCGCGCCCCGGGTGCCCTTGAGGGCGTCGTGGAGCCGCCGCAGTGACTCGGCGGGGGAGAGGTGGGCCCAGCGGTGCAGCGCCGTGACCGCGGCGGACGAGGCCCGGGCCGCCTCCGGGCCGTGCCCCAGGCCGTCCGCCAGCATCAGCGTCAGCCGGTCCCCGGAACGCACCCACGCCCAGGCGTCACCCGAGTACTCGGCTCCGCCGTAGGGAATGTTCACGCCTCCGGCACGCACACCGGCGACGGACACGGACCGGTCACCCGACGGGCCGGGCTGCCCTGCCCGCCCCTTTGCGCCGGCCCCCCGAACCTCGCCGTCCGGAACGGCCGAGACCTGCCGGGAGCCGGGACCATCCCCGAGGCCCCGACTGTCCCTGCCCCGACTGCCCCTGAGGCCCTGACTGTCTCCGGGCATGCTGCCGACCTCGGGCCGGTCACCGTCCGCGGGCATGCTGCTGACCTCGGGCCGGTCGCTGTCCGCGGGCATGCTGCCGTCTCCGGGCACGCGGCTGACCTCGGGCCGGTCGCTGTCCGCGGGCATATTGCCGTCTCCGGGCATGCTGCCGACCCCGGGCCGGTCACTGACCTCGGGCATGCTGCCGACCCCGGGCCGGTCACTGACCTCGGGCACGCTGCCGACCCCGGGCCGGTCACTGACCTCGGGCACGCTGCCGACCCCGGGCCGGCCACTGACCTCGGGCACGCCGCCGTCCCCGGCCTCGCCGTCGGCCCGCCCGGGGAAGACCGCCGCGCCGCCGGGCACCGCCGCGTGCCCCGTCAGGGTGCCGCAGGCCACGGCTCCCACCGGCGCGTCGCCAGCCCGTGCGGCAGCGCCCGGCCACCAGCCGCCGGCGAAGGCCCCGACCTCGGAGCGGGCCGGGGCGCCGGGAACAGCCGTACCGGTCGCCGGACCCCGGCCGTCCGACACGAAGCCGGCCCCGGCCCGCAGGGCCGGACCGCCGCCACCGCGCGGCGTGCCGCCCACGCGGGCCACCGCGACCGTGCCGCGGCCGGGCGTGCTGTGCAGGGCGAAGTCGTCGGCGAGCCGCTGACACGTGCCGAGGCCCGCGCCGAGCGAGCTGGTCGTGGAGAAACCGTCGCTCATGGCCGCGGGCAGGTCCGGAATGCCGGGTCCGTGATCGATCGTGGTGATCTGCACGACCCGGGACTCCGCACCGTCCTCCCGCAGCGCGGGCGCGGTCACGATGTCGATGAGCACCTGACCGCCCTCGGCGTGCTTGAGCAGATTTGTGGCCAGCTCGGTCGCCACCAGCGCGGCGGCCGCGGTGCGCCGCTCGTCCAGCCCGGCCAGCGCGGCCGCGCTCTCCGCGGCGACCCGAGCGTCGCGCACCCGCGTCGAGTCGCGCACCGGGACGTCCCACACGCGCGGCATCAGGCCTCCTCGCGCGGACGCGGCGGCTGGGCCGCCCAGCAGGTCACCCGCACGGTGGTGCCGTCGCCCGGCGTGCTGTCGATCTCGAAGTCGTGTACCAGGCGCCGGGCGCCGCTCAGGCCCATCCCCAGCCCGTCGCCGGAGGTGTAGCCGTCGCTGAGCGCCTGGTCCAGGTCGGCGATGCCCGGCCCCTCGTCGGTGAAGGCCAGCCGGAGCCCCTGCGCACCGCCGCTGCACAGGTGCGTCGCCTCCATCTGTCCGCCACCGCCGTGCACGAGGGTGTTGCGGGCCAGCTCGCTGGCCGCCGTGACCAGCTTGGTCTGCTCCACCAGGCCGAAGCCGAGCCGGGCCGCGGCCTGCCGCACATGCTGTCGCACCCACACCAGGTCCATGTCCGACCGGATGGGCAGGCAGGCCTCCACGCCCGCGGCAGTGTGCATCACGGACTCTCCTGACGCGGGCCGCCCGGACGGTACGCCGGGGTCTGCTGCGTGAGGAGCTCCATGCCCGCCTCGGTGCTCAGCGCCGTGCTCAGCCCGGGCAGGGTCAGGCCCAGTTCCGCCAGGGTGATGGCGACCGCCGGGCGCATGCCGGCCACCACGGTCCGCGCGGCCAGCAGCTTGGCCTGCGCGGCGATCTCGGCCAGCACCCGGCCGAGGAAGGAGTCGACGATCTCCACGCCGGAGATGTCGATGAGGACCCCGCGCACCCCGGTACGGGAGATGGTCTCCGCGAGATCCTGCTGGAGCTGCTGTGCCGTGCTGTCGTGCAGGTCCCCCTGGAGCGTGACCAGCAGGACGTCACCGAGCCGGAGAACCGGTACGTGGCCCGGGACGGGACGGGAGTACGCGTCGCTCACCGCTGACCCGCACCCGGGTTCACGATGTCCGCGCCGAGCTCGTGCAGCGCGTACCGCAGCGCGTCGGAAAGGCTGGCGCGAGTGATCACGTCCAGGTCCAGCCCGAGATGGACGATGGTCTGCGCGATGGCGGGGCGGATGCCCGAGACGATGCACTGGGCGCCCATCAGACGCGCCGCGGCGACCGTCTTCATCAGGTGCTGCGCCACCAGCGAGTCCACCGTCGGCACCCCGGTGATGTCGAGGATCGCGAACCGGGCGTGCTGGTCGACGACGGCGTTCAGCAGCGTCTCCATCACCACCTGGCTGCGGGCACTGTCCAGCGTCCCGATCAGCGGCACGGCCACGACGCCGTCCCACAGCCGGATGACGGGCGTCGCCACCTCCATCAGCTGGAGCCGCTGCCGGTCGCTGAGCGCCTGCCACTCGCTCAGCGCCGTCTGCATGGCCACCAGCCGCAGGGTGCCCATCAGCACCGTCAGCACCGTCGAACACGCCCTCAGATGCTCGGGCGGCGCCTGCTCCAGATCGGCGGCCAGCAGGTTCTCCACGGGGGGCCGCAGGGCGGCCAGCTCGGTGGCGACCTGGGTGTTCGACAGCCCGGCACGCGAGCGGGCCGCCCCCATCCGGGCCAGCTGCTCACGCACGCCGCTGAATCCCGCGGCGTCCGGGTCCTCCACCTGATCCGAGTCGGCCACCTGGGCCAGCGCGTCCACGACGACCTTGCTCGCCTCCACCGCCTCGTCACGCGAGACGGTGAACACGGTGCGGAACAAGGGCTCGTCCGCCCACCGCTGGGCGATCTGCTCACGCCTGCGGTGCAGGAAGTCCCTGACCTCGTGTGTCGGCGTGGCGAGCTGTCCGTCCGCTTCGTGCTCCGGCACCTGGTTCTCTCCTCATCCGCGTTGCGTCGACCGAGCCCGCCTCAAGGCAACGGGACGGTGCTGTGACACTTGCCGGGCGACAACTCTAACCATGCGCCGACCTCGTACGACACCGGATCCGGCGCAACCGATCCGGTCCGGAGGAACGGCACTTGACCGGCGCCGTCACCGGCGCGCACAGGACGAACGGCCGTCCGGGCAGGGCGGACGAGGGTACCGGGCCGCCGGTCCCGCCGACGGCGTGCCCCGAGGGGCCACCCGGCCCGTCAGGCGCTCTGCGCCCCCGGCTCCTCGGGGGTGTCCGGCACCTCGTCGGCGCGGGTCAGAGCCTCGTCGACGTTCTCGGATATCGGCACCGTGATGCTGACGCCGGTCAGGTCGAGGACGCGCCGCACGGCCGGCGTCGGGTTGATGACGTGCACGCTGCCGGCGGTCCTGCGGGTCTCCTGGTACACCCGCAGGATGATGTTCATCCCGGATGAGTCCATGAAGGGGACGGACGACAGGTCGAGCAGGAAGTGCCGTCGGCCGTGGTGGAGTTGGTTGGCCAGATGGGCCTGGAACTCGGTCGCGGTGTCGACGTCCAGGTAGCCGTCGACCGTGATCAGGGCCACGTCCTCCCGGGGCAGTTCGACTTCCACGGACAGCGGGTTCTGGGCGAGGGGCACGGGTACCTCCAACAAGTGCTACGGCCTGGGCGGGTCACCTCTGCGGATGACCGCGGTGCGGGGCGATGCCGGTTCTGGTGCGGGCTCTGCTGCGGTTTTTCATCTGCCTCCCTTCGCCACCGGGCTCCGTTTTCACCGCGCCCCGCGATTACCCCGGAAACCGCCTCCCATGCCCCCGCCGGCGAACCTTGGCGAAGCCCGCCGCCGACGGCGTACGGTGGCACGTGTGTGCGCCGAATGCGCTTGCGGCAGGAGGGTAGTTGCTGCTGTGGAGCGGTCGGGCGGGAACCGTCGGCCGGACTCCGCGATCCGCACACCGTCAGGGAGGATGGAGCAGCGTGGCCATCGACAGAATCTGGTCGTACGCGCCGGACAGCGGTCACGTCGAGGGGCAGGACCTGACCGGTTTCACCGTCGCCGCGACCGACGGCACGATCGGGCACGTGGACCGGGAGGACGCCCCGCACGGCATGCGGCACCTGGTCGTCGACACCGGCGTGTGGGTGTTCGGCCGCAGCGTCCTGGTGCCGGCCGGAGTCGTCACCGGCATCGACCCGCAGGGCCGGAAGATCACACTGGCCTGCACCAGGGGAGACGCCAAGGCGGCGCCCCGCTTCCAGACCGACAGCGAGACCCGGGACCCGGGTTACCTCACGACCGTCGGCGACTACTACGACAGGCTGCCGCCCCGCACGACGGCCTCGGCCTAGGGCCTGTTGCGAAAGTGCCGCCTGCCGCGCGACGCCCGGCACGCACTCTCGGCGCCCCGGCCGAAAGCCCGAGTACGCCCAGTACGAGGACTTCCGGCCGGCACGCCGAGAGCACGCACCGGACGCCGCGCGGCCGCCCTCCGGGCGACGACGTCACTTTCGCAACAGGCCCTACCCGGAGCCGGTCACGGGCGTGCCGCGCCCGTGACACGCCCGGCTCACCAGGGCAGGAAGACGTGCACGTCCTTGCCGCGCTCGTCGCTCACGACGCTGACCTGGTCGCACAAGGTGTGGATCAGATGCCAGCCGATGCCGCCGCCCCCGCTGCGCGGATCGAAGGGGCGCGGGGCCGGCTCCGTGGAGCTGGTGTCGTGCAGGACCACATGCACCCCGTCGAAGGTCCGGCGCATCCGCAGCGCGAACGGGCCCGGGGCGTACTGCACCGCGTTGGCGGCCAGTTCCGTCACCACCAACAGGATGTCGTCCCAGTACTCGGGGGCAGAGGGCGGCGAGGAGCGTGACAGATCACGCAGGAACTCCTCCGCGGCCAGCCGCGCTCCCGTGACGTCGTGCGGCTCGCCCACGAAGCTGTTCGTGCGGCTCGGAATCTCCTCGGAGGTCAGTGCGTCATCCCCACGCGGCTCGGTTGACATATCGCCTTTCCGGCCCGGCGTCAGCAAGGGCTGTCGTCAGGGCTGTCGTCCTTTCTCATGCGTCGCCACTGTTGCGTGTTCCCGAGGGGGCGAGGCCTACGCGTCCGGCTCCGTGCTCAGCGGAACACGCTGTCCGAGTCGTCCCAGTGCGAGGCCTCGTCCCCGGTGAGCGGGCGCCCGGGACGCCTGCGTGACTGGTACATCGCGTCGATCTCGGACGCGTAGTGCCGCACGATCTCGTCCCGGCGCAGCTTCATCGAGGGCGTCAGCAGCCCGTTGGTCACGTCGAACGGCTCCGGCAGCACCCGGAACACCCGGATCGACTCCTGCCGTGACACGGAGCTGTTGGCCGCGGCGACGGCACGTGCCACCTCCTCCCGCAGCGCGTTCTCCTCCCGCGCCTCGCGCATCTCGCCCTGCAGCGCCAGTGCCGCCCGCCAGTGCGCCAGGAACTCCGGGTCCAGCGTGATCAGGGCGCCGACACAGGGCTGGTTGTCGCCCACGACCACCGCCTGGTGGATGAGCGGGTGCATCCGCAGCCGCTGCTCCAGGGCGGCCGGGGCGACGCTCTTGCCGCTGCTGGTGACGATGATGTCCTTCTTGCGGCCGGTGATCGTCAGATAGCCCTCCGAGTCCAGCTGCCCGAGGTCCCCGGTGGCCAGCCAGCCGCCGCGCAGCGCGGCCCGGGTGGCGGCCTCGTCGCCCACGTATCCCTGGAAGACCGACGGGCCGCGCACCAGGATCTCCCCGTCCTCGGCCACCCGGATCTCGGTGCCCGGCAGGGCCTGCCCGACGGTCCCGGACTTCTCCCGGCCCAGCGGCTGCATCGTCACCCCGCCGCCGGTCTCCGTCAGGCCGTACCCGTCGTGCACGTAGATGCCGATGCCCTCGTAGAAGAGCGACAGGTCGCGGCTGAGGGGCGAGCCGCCCGAGGTCGCCCGCCGCACGCGGCCGCCCAGCGCGGCCCGCAGCCTGCGGTACACCGTGCGCTCGTACAGGGCGTGCTGGAGCCGCAGATCGAAAGCGGGGCCGCGGCCCCGGCCCAGCCGCTGGCGTTCCAGGGCCGCGGCGAAGTCCCGCGCCGTCTCGGCGGCCCGCTCGAACAGACCGCCGTGGCCGCCCTGCTGGGCCGTGCGCAGGAAGTTCTTGTAGATCTTCTCGAAGACCGACGGGACCGCGTAGAAGTACGTGGGCCTGAAGGAGCGCAGCGCCGATGCCAGTGCCTCCCCGCCCAGCTCGGCCTGGTGGCCCATGAGCAGTCCGCCGCGCACGCACAGGCCCTGGATCATCAGCCCGTACACGTGGGAGAAGGGCAGGAACGCCAGCACGGAGCCCTGCTCCCCGCGCGGCGCCGCCGTGTGCCCCCAGCCCGCCAGCAGCGTGTCGCACGGGGCGGCGAGGTTGCGGTGGCTGAGGGCGCAGCCCATGGCGTGGCCGGAGGTGCCGGAGGTGTAGGCGATGACGGCCGTGGAGTCCGGCAGCACGATGCGGCGCATCGAGTCCACCGTGGCCAGCGGTACGAACTCCCCGCGTGCCGCCAGGTCCTCCAGCGCGTCCGCGTCCAGCTGCCAGACGTGGCGCAGCAGCGGCAGCGACGCGCACACCGAGCCGACGGTCATGACGCCCTGCTCGTCCTCCACGACCACGGCCACACAGCCGGCGTCCCGCAGGATCCACTCGACCTGGTCGCGCGACGACGTCGGGTAGACCGGGACGACCTCGGCACCCACGGCCCACAGCGCGTAGCACAGGACCGTCCACTCGTACCGGGTGCGCGCCATGATCGCCACGCGGTGCCCCGGCGCTATCCCGGAGGCGATCAGACCCTTGGCGATGTCCACCACCTGGTCGCGCAGCTCGATCGCCGTCACCTCCTCCCAGGACGCGGCGGCCGGGTCGGCGCGGCGGGCGAGCACCGGCCTGGTGGGTTCGCGGTCCGCGGTCTCGAAGACGCTGTCGGCGAGCCCGCCGGTCAGGGGCGAGACGGCCGGGGGAGCGAGGGCGAGGTCGCGCATGCTGCTCCTGACGAGTACGGGGTGTGACGTTGCCGACGGGTAGCGTCATCGGCGGGGCTCGAATGTAGTCGAGCCGGGGCCCTCAGGGGTCGGGAAATACGGAAGTCGTCCCGCTGATGATCTCGGCGTGATCGGGGGACCCGGACGGCATGAGTCACATCAGTCCCGATCCCGAACCCGAACGCAGCTCCGGCCTGGAACCGGGCGGCGGCGTACCGCCGGGCGAGACCCCGCCGGCGGAGAGCAGCCTGCCCGAGGCGGGGCCCCGGGAGACGCACAACCCGCCCAAGGGCTGGGCCAAGGCACCGATGGCCGTGATCATCGTCCTGGTGGTGCTGATCGCGGCGTTCTTCCTGGCCTACGCCCTCGCCCTGATCATCTGAGGTCCGGCCGGTTGGGAGCCGGTCTCCCGCAGCACGCGGGACGCCTCACGCCTGTGTGTGCCGCACGCACCCGGTGACGACGTCCCGCAGGCTCCCCGTGCGCTCCATCAGCGCGCGCTGCACCTGTGCGCCGTTGCCGTCCCGCAGCAGCTCCTCGCAGGCGGCCCGGGCCCGCTCCAGGTCACCGGTGTCCGCGAGGGCCTCCTCGACGTGGTCCAGCAGGGCACGCACGACCGCCTCGGCGGGCAGGCGCCGCATGGTGGCGGGGTGCAGCAGCTCGCCCGAGAGACCGGACCGGGCGGCCATCCAGTCGGCCAGCCGCAGCAGGCTGACACTGTGGCCGAGCGGTTCCCGGCCGGCCCGCCACTCGCGGGCGGCGGTCTCGACCAGTCCGCGGACGAGCGTGGCGACCAGCGCGGCCGTGCCGGAGTGCAGACAGACGTCCGACACCCGGACCTCCACCGTCGGATACCGCTGGGACAGCCGCGCGTCGAAGTAGATCATCCCGTCGTCGAGGAGCGCGCCGGTGGCCACCATGTCCGCGATCAGCCGGTGGTACCGCTCGGCCGAGCCGAAGATCTCGGTCGGGCCCGCCGACGGCCAGCGCAGCCACACCCGGCTGCGGTAGCTGCTGTACCCCGTGTCCTTGCCCTGCCAGAACGGCGAGTTCGCGCTGAGCGCCGTCAGCACCTGGAGCCAGGGCCGCACCCGGTCGATGACCGCGACGCCCTCCTCGTCGGACTCGACGGACACGTGCACATGGCAGCCCAGGACGAGCTGCTCCCGGGTGGCGATGCCGTACTGGTCGGCCATCCACTGGTAGCGGCGGTTGACACCGATCGCGGGACTGACCGGCAGCGGGGACGTGGCGAGGGCCGCGACCGTGCAGCCGATCTCCCCGGCGTGCCGGGCCGCCTCCTTGCGGCAGCGGACGATCTCCGCGCGCAGACTCTCCATGGACGACTGCGGATGGGTGGCGAACTCCAGCATCTGCTCGTGGAGTTCCTTCTCGAAGACGTCCTGGTCCGCGTCGTCCTGCGCGGCCCGGGCGAGCACCGCGGCGGACATCGCCCGCGGTTCCCCGGTCTCCGGATCGACCAGGAGGAGTTCCTCCTCCACTCCGACGGTGCGCACCCTGATGCCCGCCCTTCCCCTGACCCTGCCGCGTCGACCACCGGGTGTTCCCGGTGGTACGACACCCAGTGCCCCTCACAGGCCGGTCGGACACCTGGTGCGGCCGCGGGACCTCACGGAGCGAACGGCGTCAGCCACACCGTGGCCAGCGGCGGCAGCGTGATCCGGACACAGCCGTCCTCCGGCTTGACCGGATCCGGATGGGTGACGCCGCTGCCGCCGTAGTGCGGGTCGTCCGTGTTGAGGATCTCCTGCCAGGCGACGGCGTCACCCGGGACCCAGAGGCCGTAGTCGTGCCGGACGACCGGGGAGAAGTTCGACACCGCCAGCAGCGCCCCGCCCTGCGCGTCGTACCGCAGGAACGCGAAGACGTTGTCGTCGGCCGAGTCCACCGCCACCCAGCGGAAGCCCTCCGGGCGGGTGTCGCACTGCCACAGCGCCGGCGTCGCCAGGTACGCCCTGTTCAGGTCACGGACCAGATCACGCACGCCCCGGTGGTCACCCGCGGAGTGGTAGCCGTCGTCGAGCAGCCACCACTCCGGCCCCTGCTCCACCGACCACTCGGCGCCCTGCGCGAACTCCTGCCCCATGAACAGCAGCTGCTTGCCGGGGTGGCTCCACATGAAGCCGAGGTAGGCGCGGACGTTCGCGCGCCGCTGCCACCAGTCGCCCGGCGCCTTCGACACCAGTGCCTGCTTGCCGTGCACGACCTCGTCGTGGGAGATCGGCAGGACGTAGTTCTCGCTGTAGGCGTACACCATCGAGAAGGTCATCTCGTGGTGGTGGTACTTGCGGTGCACCGGCTCGTGGGACAGGTACTCCAGCGAGTCGTGCATCCAGCCCATGTTCCACTTGAGCCCGAATCCGAGCCCGCCGGTGTCGGTGGGCTTGGTCACCCCGCCCCAGGCGGTGGACTCCTCCGCGATCGTCACCACGCCCGGGGCGCGCCGGTACACGGTCGCGTTCATCTCCTGGAGGAACGCCATGGCCGCCAGGTCCTCCCGGCCGCCGTAGGCGTTGGGCTCCCACTGGCCGTCCTCGCGCGAGTAGTCCAGGTAGAGCATCGAGGCGACCGCGTCGACGCGCAGCCCGTCGATGTGGAACTCCTCGCACCAGTACACCGCGTTCGCCACGAGGAAGTTGCGCACCTCGGTGCGGGCGAAGTCGAACTCGTACGTGCCCCAGTCCGGGTGTTCGGCGCGCCGCCCGTCCCCGGGCTCGTACAGCGGATCCCCGTCGAACCGGGCCAGCGCCCAGTCGTCCTTCGGGAAGTGCGCCGGCACCCAGTCCATGATCACGCCGATGCCCGCCCGGTGGCAGGCGTCGACGAAGTACCGGAAGTCGTCCGGGCTCCCGAGCCGCGCGGTCGGCGCGTAGAAGCCGGTGACCTGGTAGCCCCAGGAGCCGTGGAAGGGGTGCTCGGCGACCGGCATCAGCTCCACGTGCGTGAACCCGAGGTCCTTGACGTACTTCGGGAGTTCCTCGGCGAGCTGCCGGTAGTCGAGACCCGGCCGCCAGGACGGCAGGTGCACCTCGTACACCGAGAGCGGCGCCTCGTGCACCGGCGTGTCCGCCCGGTGCGCCATCCACTGGGCGTCGCCCCACTCGTAGTGCGAGGCCGTCACGATCGACGCCGTGTTGGGCGGCTCCTCGGTGCGGCGGGCCATCGGGTCCGCCTTGAGGAAGCGGTGGCCGTACCGGGAGGTGATCTCGAACTTGTACGCCGTGCCCTCGCCGACGCCCGGCAGGAACAGCTCCCACACGCCGGACGCGCCGAGCGAGCGCATCGGGAACTGCGTCCCGTCCCAGTAGGTGAAGTCCGTGGCGACCCGCACGCCCTGCGCGTTCGGGGCCCACACCGTGAACCGGGTGCCGGTCACGCCCTCGTGGGTCATGGGCTGCGCGCCGAGCGCCTGCCACAGTTGCTCGTGCCGGCCCTCGCGGATCAGGTGCAGGTCGAGCTCGCCGAGCGCGGGCAGGAACCGGTACGGGTCGTGCACCTCCTGCTCATCGCCCTCGTACGCCACGTGCAGCGTGTACGCGGGGATCTCCGTCAGCGGCAGCACGCCGGAGAACAGGCCGTCGCCCTCGGAGACGAGCGGGGTGCGCCTGCCGCCGGTCACCACGCTCACCGAGCGGGCGAAGGGGCGCAGCGTCCGGAACGCGATCCCGTCGGGGACCGGGTGGGCGCCGAGCAGCGCGTGCGGATCGTGGTGGGCGCCCGCCAGCAGGCGCCCGCGGTCCTCGGGGCTCAGGGCGGGCGCGGTCGCGCCCGGGACCGGGCCGGAAGGCTCCGGGATTGAGGTGTCGCGCAGGGCCACGGCTCAGTCTCCTCTCACAGCGAGGCGCTCGATCGCCGCCATCGGTACAGGCAGCCAGTCGGGGCGGTGCCGTGCCTCGTACAGCACCTCGTACACGGCCCGGTCCGTCTCGTAGGCCCGGAGCAGTCCGTGCTTCTTCCGCGGGTCCCAGCCGGCACGGGCGGCATAGCCCGCGCAGTAGGCCTCACGGCAGCGTCGCGCCCACTCCGGGCGCCAGGGGCGGCGCTGCCGGGCGGCGTAGTCGAAGGAGCGCAGCATCCCGGCGATGTCCCGCACGGGGGAGTGGGCGCTGCGCCGTTCGGAGAGCGGCCGGGACGGCTCGCCCTCGAAGTCGATGACGAACCACTCGCGCCCGGCCCGCAGCACCTGCCCCAGGTGCAGGTCGCCGTGGATGCGCTGGGCGGGCGGCCCGGCGTCGCAGGTGGCGAGGGCGGCGAACGCGGCCCGCAGGCCCGGCACGTACGGCTGGAGCGCGGGCACGCAGTGCGCGGCTGCGGCCAGCCGCTCGGACATCGCGGTTGCCGTGTGCCCGTTCTCCCCGGGCTCGCCGACCGGGAAGGCCGAGGCCAGGGCGAGGTGCACCTCCGCCGTGGCCGCGCCCAGTGCCCGCGCCTGGGCCGTGAAGTCGTCCCCGGCGGCCAGGGCGTGCAGCGCCAGCGTCCAGCCGTCGGAGGCGTCCCGCAGATACGGCTGGAGCACGCCGAGGGTGGCCTTGAACGGATGCTTCGTCTGGAACCAGGCCACGGGTGCGGGCACGCGGTGACAGCCCTGCCTGGCCAGCGCCCCCGGCACCTCCAGGTCCGGGTTGACGCCCGGCTGGATGCGACGGAAGACCTTCAGGATGTATTCGTCGCCGTACACCAGCGAGGAGTTGGACTGCTCGGCGTCCAGCAGCCGCGGCACCAGTCCGCCGGGCACCTGCTGGTCCGGGTCGCAGTCGAAGCGCAGGGGGCCGGCGGTGCCGGGGTGCCGCAGCCGGTCCAGGAGCAGCTGGGCCGAACGGGGGTCGTGCAGCGCGTCGTAGACCGTCAGACCGGCCAGCGGCCCGTCCTGCACCTGCCCGATGAGCGCACGCCCGAGACGTGGCGCGGGATGATCCCGTACGCCGAGCAGGAGCTGGTAGCAGTCGCCGGCCGGGGGAGCGCCGCCCGGGGACGGCACGCCCGTGTGACCGGCGTGACCGGCGTGGACCAGCAGGTGCAGACAGCCCGGGAACAGCTCGGTCATGGACAGCAGGCCGAGCTCCGTCACGGGCCGGTCCTTGCCCGCGAACCAGCGCTGCCGGGGCAGCCAGTCGCGCAGCAGCCCGCCGAGCGACTCCATGGGCTCGGCCAGGCGCGTGAGACTCGGGCGGAGGGATGCGGTCTTCGGCATGGTCACGCCTCCTTTCGTCGGCGCGTGCTCACAGTCGCCTGCCGATGCGGGATGCGACTCGAGTGAGCCGGAACCAGTAGAAGCCGTGGCCCCCGAGAGTCAGCAGATACGGCAGCTCGCCGATCGCGGGGAAACGGACCCCGCCGAACAGCTCCACCGGATGGCGCCCCGCGAATTCACGCAGGTCGAGTTCGGTGGGCTGGGCGAACCGCGCGAAGTTGTTCACGCACAGCACCAGGTCGTCCTCGTACTCCCGGAGGAAGGCCAGTACCGCCGGGTTGGAGGAGGACAGCTCGGTGTACGAGCCGAGGCCGAAGGCCGGGTTCTGCTTGCGGATCTCGATCATGCGGCGGGTCCAGTGCAGCAGCGACGACGGCGACGACATCGACGCCTCGACGTTGGTGACCTGGTGCCCGTAGACCGGGTCCATGATCGCCGGCAGGTAGAGGCGGCCGGGGTCGCAGGTGGAGAACCCGGCGTTGCGGTCCGGGGTCCACTGCATCGGTGTGCGCACGGCGTCGCGGTCGCCGAGCCAGATGTTGTCGCCCATGCCGATCTCGTCGCCGTAGTACAGGATCGGCGAACCGGGCAGGGCCAGCAGCAGCGCGGTGAACAGCTCGATGGTGTGCCGGTCGTTGTCCAGCAGGGGAGCCAGACGCCTGCGGATGCCGATGTTGGCGCGCATCCGCGGGTCCTTGGCGTACTCGGCCCACATGTAGTCGCGCTCTTCGTCGGTGACCATCTCGAGCGTCAGCTCGTCGTGGTTGCGCAGGAACATGCCCCACTGGCAGCCCGAGGGGATGGCCGGGGTCTTGGCCAGGATCTCGGAGACGGGGTAGCGGGACTCGCGCCGCACCGCCATGAAGATGCGCGGCATGACCGGGAAGTGGAACGCCATGTGGCACTCGTCGCCGCCGGCCGCGTAGTCGCCGAAGTAGTCGACGACGTCCTCGGGCCACTGGTTGGCCTCGGCGAGCAGCACCGTGTCCGGGTACTGCGTGTCGATCTCGCGGCGGACGCGCTTGAGGAACGCGTGGGTGGCCGGGAGGTTCTCGCAGTTGGTGTCCTCGGCCGCGTACAGGTACGGCACCGCGTCCAGCCGGAAGCCGTCGATGCCCAGGTCCAGCCAGAACTTCAGCGCGGCCAGGATCTCCTCCTGGACGCGCGGGTTCTCGTAGTTGAGGTCCGGCTGGTGCGAGAAGAAGCGGTGGAAGAAGTACTGGCCGCGCACCGGGTCGAACGTCCAGTTCGACGTCTCGGTGTCGACGAAGATGATCCGGGCATCCGGATAGCCCTTGTCGTCGTCGGCCCACACGTAGTAGTCGCCGTAGGGCCCGTCGGGGTCCTTTCTCGACTCCTGGAACCACGGGTGCTGGTCGCTGGTGTGGTTCATGACGAAGTCGATGATCACGCGCATGCCGCGCTGGTGGGCGGCGTCGACGAACTCCACGAAGTCGGCCAGGTCACCGAACTCCGGCAGCACGGCGGTGTAGTCCGAGACGTCGTAGCCGCCGTCGCGCAAGGGCGACTTGAAGAACGGGGGCAGCCACAGGCAGTCGACGCCGAGCCACTGGAGGTAGTCGAGCTTCGAGGTCAGGCCCCTCAGGTCACCGATGCCGTCGCCGTCGCTGTCCTGGAACGAGCGGACGAGTACCTCGTAGAAGACGGCGCGCTTGAACCACTCCGGGTCCCGGTCCCTGACAGGAGTGTCCTCGAAGGTGTCCAGCACGGGCTCGTTCACGGTCATGACGTTTCTGCCCCTCCGTTCCCTTGCGCGGCGGGCGGCGACTGGACGTGGAAGACGTGCGCGGGGGCCCGCCCCGGCTCCAGACGCACGTAGTTGTTCCTGCTCCAGTGGTAGGTCTCGCCGGTGAGCTCGTCGCGCACCGGCACCGACTCGTGCCAGTCCAGGCCGAGTTGCGGCATGTCCAACGAGACCGTGGCCT
>NZ_JBVHEP010000022.1:0-164097 GCF_055562795.1 Streptomyces sp. NPDC016851 | reverse complement strand
CTCCCTCCCGGCGGCAGCGGCGGGGGGGGGGGGGGGGGGGGGGGGGCCCCCCGGGGGGGGGCCGGGGGGGGGGGGGGGGGGCCCCCCGGGGGGGGGGGGGCCCCCCCCCCCCCCCCCCCCCCACGCCGGAGCGTGACACGGCCTCAAGTGGTTACCCGTCCCCCATGGCCGAGCACCGTCCCTGCACCGCACGCGGCGAGACCCCGCTGCAACGCGCCGACCGGAACTTCGTCGAGCTGCTCCAGGAGCTCCGGGTCACCCAGACGGGCGTACAGATCCTGTTCGCGTTCCTGTTGTCGCTCGCGTTCACCTCGCGCTTCACGTCCCTCGACACGGTCCAGCGCGTCACCTACGTCATCACGCTGCTCCTTGCGGTCCTGGCCGCGGCGCTGTTCACCGCGCCGGCCGCGCTGCACCGCTCGCTCTTCCAGCAGGGCGCCAAGCCGCGCATCGTGCAGGTCTCCTCACGACTGGCCACGACCGGCCTGGTCGTGCTGGTGTTCGCCTTCAGCGGTTCCGTGCTGCTGGTGGTGGATGTGACGACCAGTCGGGCCGGTGGCATCGCCGCGAGCGCGGCGACGTTCGTGGTCTGCGTCGGCCTGTGGGGGCTGCTCCCCCGGCTGGTGCGGCGGGCGGGGCTGCGCGAGGAGACGGACGCCGGCCCCGAGCGATCTGAAGCCACCGTCGAGGAGCCCGCGCCCCAGGGCGCCGTCCGGATCCCCGCGCCGCTGCGCGGCACCATCAGGCAGCCCTCAGGGGCTCGAGAAGGAGCAGCACACCGAGAAGCGTCAGCGCGGCGCCGGTGACCCCCTCGACGGCCCGCGCGGCACGCGGCTCCCGCAGCCACCGGCCGAGCCGGTCCACCAGCAGTGCCACGGCCGGGAACCACAGCAGGGCCAGGACCACCACGATCAGCGCCAGCAGCAGCGTCCGGGACAGCGCCGGACTGCCCGCGGGCACGAACTGCGGCAGCAGGCTGAGGAAGGTGATCGGCGCCTTCGGGTTCAGGGCGTTCGTGACGAAGCCCTGCCGCAGGGGACGCGCGGCGGACGCGGCGGTCCCGGCGGCCACGGCACGGGGCCGCCGCAGCGACCACAGCGTCCGCATTCCCAGGTACAGGACATAGCCGCCGCCCACCAGCTGGAGCGCGCGGAACAGCGCGGGCACGGCGGCCAGGACCGCGGCGACCCCCGCCACGGCCAGCGCGGTGTGCAGCAGCAGCCCGCCGGCGACACCGAGGGCGCAGGCGATGCCGGCCCGGCGGGAGACCAGGGCGTTGCGCACGACGACGGTGAAGTCGGCGCCCGGCATGGCGACCATGCCCGCGGCCACCCCGGTGAAGGCGATGAGTTGTCCGTCCATGCGGCCAGCCTGCCGATCCGGAGCCTTCAGCAGGTACTTCGAATATCCTGGGTCGGCCTTAAGCATCTCTTTGGTCTGCGGAGGTCAGCGGCATGTACGACCCGACCCGGCTCGCGGCGCTCGTCGCCGTCGCGGAGGCCGGGTCCATCACCCGGGCCGCCGAGCGCCTCGGCTACACCCCGCCCGCGCTCTCCCAGCAACTGGCGAAGCTGGAGCGGGAGGCGGGCTCGGCGCTGCTGGTCCGGCACCACCGCGGGGCACGGCTGACGGCCGCGGGAGAGCTGCTGGTGGCACGGGCCCGGCGCGTGCTCGACGAGCTGGAGCAGGCCCGTCACGAACTGGCCCGGCTGGCCGGCCTGTCGGGCGGCGTCCTCAGGCTCGGCACGTTCCAGACGGCGGGCATCCATCTGCTGCCGCCGGTGCTCAGCGCGTTCCGCCGGGCTCATCCGGATGTGGAGCTGTCCGTCGCCGACTACGAACCGCCGAAGGGTGTCACGGCCGTGGCCGCCGGTGAGGTCGACCTGACGCTGACGCACACGTACGAGCCCGCCGGCGCCATGGCGCTCCCCGCCTCCGTGCGCATGGAGCCGGTCCTGATCGAGGAACTGGTGCCGGGTGACCGCCCCGGGTCATGCCCTCGCCGACGGCGTGTCCAGGCTTCCCCTGACGGAACTGGCGGGTCAGCCGCTTATCAGCATGGCGCCGGAGCATCCGTCCCGGCAGGGTGTGGAGGCGGTGCTGGCCGGGGCAGGGGCCGGCCCGTCGGTCCTGGTGGCGACACCCGGATACGCGCTGGTGTGCGCGCTGGCCAGCGCGGGGCTCGGAGTGGGCGTCGTACCGGAGATGGTGGCGCGGACGTCGGTCACGCCGGTCGGGGTGCGTCCGCTCGGTACGGGCGAGCTGCGTCGTACGATCTCGGTCGCCTACCGGGGGGACGAGGCGGCGCCGGCCGTGGAGGCCTTCCGGGCCTTGCTGCGCGGAACATTCGGCCGCACGCGGCACACGTCAGAGACGCGGTGAGCTCACGGCTCCTGCTGTCCCGCCGCCGTCACGGGCTGGGCCGGGACGGTCCACGGGAGTTCGATCGAGATGGTCTTGCCGCCCTCGCGGGTGGGGCGGATCCGGAGCCTGCCGCCGCATTCCGCGGTCAGCCAGCGGATGATGACGAGGCCGCGGCCGTTGTCCTGCTGGACGGCGGCGGGCAGGCGTCTGGGGAACCGCGGGTGGCTGTCCGTGACACCGATGCGCAGGTGTTCGTCGCGGTCGAGTGCGACGTCCACCGTGAAGGTGGGGGACTGTCCGAAGGTGTGCTGGACGGCATTGGTGGCGAGTTCGGAGATGATGAGCCGGATGGAGTCGGACACGTCCGTGTCCGCCGGCAGGCCCCACTCCGCCAGCGTGCCCACGACGTAGGCGCGCGCCGCGGAGACCGAGGCGGGATCGCTCGGCAGAGTGACGGATGCTTCCAGATGGTCTGCCATGGCGACGTCGTCCCTTTCCCACGGGACCGCAGTCCGACACGGAGCGGAAGGTTCGAGTACGGTCCCGGACTGGTGCTTCGTCGCCAGAGTGCCACCAGAACACCCCTCAAGGGCGGCGATCCACCAAGATATGCATATATCTGTCGCTCAAAGCGGTGAACTCTACGACGCGAGACCGTATTTGGGTGGCTCGGAAGGAGTAAGGAGTAGCCCATGCAGCACGGTCCCGCGGTGCGCCGCCGGAAACTGGGCGCCGAACTTCGCGCGCTGCGCACCTCGGCGGGGCTCACCAGTGGTGAGGCGGCCCGGCTGGTGGGCTGGCACCAGTCGAAGGTCAGCCGTATCGAGACGGGCACGAGCGGGGTGAAACCGGCCGATGTGCGGTTACTTCTCGACGCGTACGCCGTGGCGGACAGACAGCTGCGCGAGTTGCTCATGGTGCTGGCGGGGTCCGAGGACAGCGGCGGCCGGACCCACTGGTGGCACGCCTACCGCGGGGTGCTGCCGCCCACCTACCGGGACTTCATCAGCCTGGAGTCGCAGGCCGGCGCGATGCGCACGCTGGAGACCACCGTCGTCCCGGGGCTGCTCCAGACACCCGAGTACGCGCGCGCGGTGACGAAGGCCGCGGTGGAGGGCCTGCCGGAGGACCGGCTCGACACGCTGGTCGAGGTGCGGCTGGCCCGGCAGGACGTGCTGCGCGCGGATCCGCCGCTGGAACTGAGCGCCGTCCTGGACGAGGCGGTGCTGCGGAGGGAGGTGGGCGGGCCGGGGGTCATGGCCCGGCAGCTGGAGAGGCTGGTCGAGGCGGCGCGGCTGCCCCAAGTGCGGCTCCAGGTGCTGCCGTTCGCCGCCGGGGCGCACATCGGCGTTACCGGCCCTTTCGTTATCTTCTCATTTTCGAGCACATCTGATCTGGATGTGGTTGTTCTCGACCACTTGACGAGTAGCCTCTACCTCGAACGGAAAGAAGACCTCCAGGCCTACACGGAGGCCTTCAACGCCCTTCAGATCCACGCCCTTTCGCCCGAGGACTCGTTGGATTTCATCGCCGGGACAGCCGCCGGCGCGTAAGGAGGCACCATGCGTGCACTGCCTCGTCACGTCCCCTCAAGCATCGAACTGCACGGTGTGCGGTGGTTGCGCAGCAGCTACAGCACCGGCGCGAACAACTGCGTCGAGACCGCGCGTCCGGACGTCCCGCCCTGGGCCGGACTGCTCGCCGTGCGGGACTCCAAGGACCCGGCCGGGCCCGCGCTGCTCTTCTCCGCGAGGAGCTGGGCGCAGTTCACGGCCGCTGTCGACCGCATCTGAGCCGCAGCCGAGCCCCGTCCGAACCACCCCCGATCAGTCCCTTGTCGAGCGACGCACGGCCGTGTCACGCCGACTCATGGCCGCGTCTCGCCGATCAGTCGTACAGCGCGTTCGATCTGTTCACCGGTCAGGTCCGCGCGGGCGGTCAGCCGGAGCCGTGAGATGCCGTCGGGTACGGAAGGAGGACGGAAGCAGCCCACGGCCAGGCCCGCCGCGCGGCACTCGGCCGCCCAGCGCACGGCGTCCTCGGGGGAGGGCGCCCGCACCGAGACCACCGCGGCGTCCGGACGTACCGCTTCCAGACCCGCGGCGGTCAGGCGTGCGTACAACTCGCCCGCCACCGCGCGGGCCCGCGCCGCGCGCTCCGGCTCGCGGCGCAGCAGCCGCAGGGCCGACAGGGCCGCCCCCGCCGCCGCGGGGGCGAGCCCCGTGTCGAAGATGAACGTCCGTGCCGCGTTGACCAGGTGGTCGATCACCCGGGCGGGGCCGAGGACGGCTCCGCCCTGGCTGCCGAGCGACTTGGACAGCGTGACCGTCACGACGACGTCGTCGGCGCCGGCGAGTCCCGCCGCGTGCGGGGCGCCGCGGCCGCCGTCGCCGAGGACGCCCAGGCCGTGGGCGTCGTCGACCACCAGTCCGGCGCCGTGCTCCCGGCACGCCTCGGCGAGCGCGGCGAGCGGGGCCGCGTCACCGTCGACCGAGAAGACCGTGTCGGACACGGTGATCGCCGGGCCTTCGTGCGTGTGCAGCGCCTTGCGCACGGCGTCCGGCTCGGCGTGCGCCACCACCTGGGTCGTGCCGCGGGCCAGCCGGCAACCGTCGATGAGCGAGGCGTGGTTGCCCGCGTCGGAGACGATGAGGGAGCCGTGCGGGGCCAGCGCGGTGACCGCCGCGAGGTTGGCCGCGTAGCCGGAGGAGAAGACGAGGGCCGCCTCGGCACCGCAGAAATCTGCCAGTTCCTGTTCGAGTTCGGCGTGCAGTTCGGTGCTGCCGGTCACCAGCCGGGAGCCGGTCGAGCCGCCGCCCCAGAGCCGCGCGGCACGGGCCGCGCCCTCGGTGACCTCGGGGTGGTGGGCCAGTCCCAGGTAGTCGTTGCTCGCCAGATCCAGGAGCGGGGAAACGGCCGGACGGGGGCGCAGAGTCCGTACGAGTCCGGCGTGGCGGCGCAGCCGCGCCTGCTCGTCGATCCAGCCGAACGCCATGGGTGGTCCTCCGGGGAATTTGTAGGCAGTGCACAGACACTAGCGGGAGCTCCAGCAGGTCAGTGTGTGGCAATACCCACACCTCGAAGCGACTCTGTTGTCCGAAGTCTCCTTGGCCCGGGGCACCTCCGTAGGACAGGATCGGCTCCCATGGACCTGCTGAACACGCTGGTGGACAAGGGGCTTCGGCGCGAGCTGCCGAGCCGAGAAGAGGCACTGGCCGTCCTCGCGACATCCGACGACGACCTGCTCGATGTGGTGGCCGCGGCCGGGAAGGTGCGCCGGCACTGGTTCGGCCGGCGGGTGAAACTCAACTATCTCGTCAACCTCAAGTCCGGCCTGTGTCCCGAGGACTGCTCCTACTGTTCGCAGCGGCTCGGCTCCCAGGCCGGGATCCTGAAGTACACGTGGCTCAAACCGGACCAGGCCTCCGACGCCGCGGCGGCCGGGGTGGCCGGAGGCGCCAAGCGGGTGTGCCTGGTGGCCAGCGGGCGCGGTCCGACGGACCGGGACGTGGACCGGGTCTCCGAGACGATCAGGGCGATCAAGGAGAACAACGAGGGCGTCGAGGTGTGCGCCTGTCTCGGGCTGCTCTCCGACGGACAGGCCGAGCGGCTGCGCGAGGCCGGCGCCGACGCCTACAACCACAACCTCAACACCTCCGAGGCGACGTACGGGGAGATCACCACCACGCACACCTACGCCGACCGCGTGGACACCGTCGAGAAGGCCCACGCGGCAGGGCTGTCCGCCTGCTCCGGGCTGATCGCCGGCATGGGCGAGACGGACGAGGACCTGGTCGACGTCGTCTACTCGCTGCGCGAACTGGACCCGGACTCGGTTCCGGTCAACTTCCTGATCCCGGTCGAGGGCACCCCGCTGGCCAAGGAGTGGAACCTCACCCCGCAGCGCTGTCTGAGGATCCTGGCCATGGTGCGCTTCGTGTGCCCGGACGTCGAGGTGCGCATCGCGGGCGGCCGGGAGGTCCATCTGCGCTCGATGCAGCCGCTCGCCCTGCACCTGGCCAACTCGATCTTCCTCGGCGACTACCTCACCACCGAGGGCCAGGCGGGCAAGGCCGACCTGGAGATGATCGCGGACGCCGGGTTCGAGGTGGAGGGCACCGACCAGGTGACGCTGCCGGAGCACCGGGCGGCCGGGGGCTGCCACGACGGCGGTGGAGTGTGCGGTTCCGAGGGAGGTGGCGGCGTCTGCGGTTCCACCGCCGCTCCGGAGGCCGCCGAGCCCCCCACGGCCGCCGAGCCCCGCACCGCCGCGGAGCCCCGTACCGACCTGGTCGCCGTCCGCCGCCGGGGCGCCGGAACGGACCTCGCGCCCAATGCCTGACGTGACCGTACCCGAGCTCACGGTGCCCGAGTTGCTGGAGCTCGACCGGCGGCATGTGTGGCATCCGTACGGCCCGATGCCCGGTCGGCAGGAACCGCTCGTCGTGGAGTCGGCGAGCGGCGTGCGGCTGCGGCTCGCCGACGGCTCGGGAGAGCTGGTCGACGGCATGTCGTCCTGGTGGTCGGCGATCCACGGCTACAACCACCCGGTGCTCAACGAGGCGGCGCGCGGGCAGCTGGAGCGGATGAGCCACGTGATGTTCGGCGGGCTCACCCACGAGCCCGCCGTGCGGCTGGCGAAGCTCCTTGTCGACATGTCGCCCGAAGGTCTGGAGCATGTGTTCCTCGCCGACTCCGGGTCCGTGTCGGTCGAGGTCGCGGTCAAGATGTGCCTCCAGTACTGGCGCTCGCTGGGCCGCCCGGGCAAGCAGCGGTTGCTGACCTGGCGCGGCGGCTACCACGGCGACACCTGGCAGCCGATGTCGGTGTGCGATCCCGAGGGCGGGATGCACGAGCTGTGGAGCGGGGTGCTGCCGCGTCAGGTGTTCGTCGGTCCGCCTCCGGCCGCGTACGACGAGTCGTACGCCGAGCAGCTGCGCGCGGCGGTCGAGCGGCATGCCGACGAGCTGGCCGCGGTGATCGTGGAGCCGGTGGTGCAGGGCGCGGGCGGGATGCGGTTCCACTCCCCCGCCTATCTGCGGGTGCTGCGCGAGGCGTGCGACGCGCACGACGTGCTGCTGGTGTTCGACGAGATCGCGACCGGCTTCGGCCGCACGGGCGCGCTGTTCGCGGCGGAGCACGCGGCCGTGACACCGGACGTGATGTGCGTGGGCAAGGCGCTGACCGGCGGTTACCTGACCATGGCGGCGACGCTGTGCACCCCGCGGGTGGCGGACGGCATCTCGCGCGGCGAGGTGCCGGTGCTCGCGCACGGCCCGACCTTCATGGGCAATCCGCTGGCGGCTGCGGTGGCCTGCGCCTCGATCGAGCTGCTGCTGGGCCAGGACTGGCGTACCGAGGTCAAGCGGATCGAGACGGGGCTGCGGGACGGGCTCGCGGCCGCCTGTGACCTGCCGGGCGTGAAGGACGTGCGGGTCCTCGGCGCCATCGGGGTCGTCCAGCTCGACCACGAGGTGGACATGAAGGCGGCCACGGCGGCGGCCGTACGCGAGGGCGTGTGGCTGCGGCCGTTCCGCGATCTGATCTACACCATGCCGCCGTACGTCACGGGCGACGCGGACGTGGCGCGGATCGCGCGGGCGGTGTGCGCGGCGGCGCGGGAGGGATGACATGTCGGTACTGGTGATCACGGGCACGGGCACGGAGGTCGGCAAGACGGTCGTGACCGCCGCGGTGGCCGCGACGGCGCTGGCGTCCGGCCGTTCGGTGGCCGTGCTGAAGGCCGCGCAGACGGGTGTCCGGCCGGACGAGCCGGGTGACGCCGCCGAGGTCGCGCGGCTCGCGGGTGCCGTGACGACGGCGGAACTCGCCCGCTATCCCGAGCCGTTGGCGCCCGCCACGGCCGCCCGCCGGGCCGGTCGCGCCCCCGTGCACCCGCAGGAGGTCGCGGAGGCCGCCGCCAAGCTGGCCACCGAGCACGACCTGGTGCTCGTCGAGGGCGCGGGCGGACTGCTCGTACGGTTCGACCCGGCCGGCGGCACCCTGGCGGACGCGGCCCGCCTGCTGTCGGCGCCGGTGCTGGTGGTGGTGTCGGCGGGGCTCGGCACCCTGAACACGACGGAGCTGACGGCGCGTGAGCTCCGCTCCCGGGGCCTGCAGCCGGCGGGGATCGTGATCGGGAGCTGGCCCGCCGCGCCGGATCTCGCCTCGCGCTGCAATCTCGCGGACCTGCCGGACGTGGCCGGGGCGCCGCTGCTGGGTTCCGTTCCCGCCGGGTCGGGAGCCCTCGCCCCCGCCGCCTTCCGGGCGGCCGCGCCGCACTGGCTGGCGCCGCGCCTGGACGGTATGTGGGACGCGGAGGCGTTCCAGGTCCGTCAGGCGCCCCCGGCGTTCTGAGGGTTCCGGGCGGGAGTTCTGAGAGTTCCGGGCGGGCGCGCGGTGAAACCGCCGCGGACGTGATCGCGTGTTGAACTACGTATGTGATCACCTCCGAAGGGAACACCGTGCACAGCACACACCCACGCCCGTCCCGCCGCACGGCCCTCGCGCTGGGCGCCGCCGCCGCTCTCTCGCTGGGCGGCGGCACGGCCCACGCCTTACCGGCTACGGGCGGCGTCACCGCCCGGCTGAGGGAACTGGAGCGGGAGCACACCGCCCGGCTCGGCGTGTACGCGCGGAACACGCGTACGGGCCGGACGGTGGCCTACCGGGCCGACGAACGCTTCCCGATGGCCTCGGTGTTCAAGACGCTCGCCGCCGCGGCAGTCCTGCGCGACCTCGACCGCGACGGCGAGTTCCTGGCCCGGCGCATCCGGTACACCCAGGACTACGTCACGAAGTCGGGGCACTCCCCCGTCACCAAGGACCACGTCGCGACCGGCATGACGGTCGGCGAGCTGTGCGACGCCACCATCCGCTTCAGCGACAACACCGCGGGCAACCTGCTGCTGAAGGAGTTGGGCGGACCGACCGCCATCACGCGTTTCGCCCGCTCGGTCGGTGACGGTGTCACCCGGCTCGACCGGTGGGAGCCCGAGCTCAACTCCGCGGAGCCCTGGCGCGTCACCGACACGACGTCTCCCCGCGCGATCGGCCTGATCTACGCCCGTCTCGTGCTCGGCAACGCGCTGGAGCCCCGGGACCGGGCACGGCTCACGGACTGGCTGCTGCGGAACACCACGAGCGACGACAGGTTCCGCAAGGGCCTGCCCGCCGACTGGCTGGTCGCCGACAAGACGGGCGGCGGACAATACGGCGGCTCCAATGACGTGGGCCTCACCTGGCCGCCGGACGGCGCCCCGATCGTGCTGTCGGTCCTGACGACCCAGCCCGAGGAGGACGCCCCGGCCGACAACGCGCTGGTGGCGAAGACGGCCGAGTTGCTGGCCGCGGAACTCGGCTAGGCCGGTGCGGGTGAGGGGCGGACGGTCGTGGGACGCCTGGCTCGTCGCGGGCGGCCTCGGTGTCGCCGGTCTGCTCGCCCTGCACTCCGCCGTGCCGGGCGGTGCCGGGCGTCTCGGGAGCCTGCTGGAGACGTTCCTGCCGTGGCTGGGGGTGGCCGTGCCTCTCCTCACCTGCCTCGCCGTGCTCAGACGGTCGGCGGCGGGGCTGCTCGCCTGCCTGGTGCCCGTGGCCGTCTGGCTCTGGATGTTCGGCGGGCTGTGGTTCTCCCCGTCGCCGGAGTCGTACGACCTGACCGTCGTCCAGCACAACGTGGCCGACGACAACGCCGACCCGGCGGGCACCGCGCGGGCGCTGCGAGCGGCTCGCGCGGACCTGGTGGCCGTGCAGGAGCTGACGCCCGCGCTGCGGCCCGGGTTCGAGGACGTCCTGGGGGCCTCCCACCCGCACCGGGCGCTCCACGGCACGGTCGGGCTCTGGTCGGCCCACCCCTTCTCGGACGTGCGGCCCGTGGACATCCGGCCCGAGGGGTTCCCGGGAAGCTGGCAGCGCGGTCTGCGGGCCACGGTGTCCGCGCCCGGCGGGGAGATCGCGGTGTACGTGGTCCATCTGCCGTCCGTCCGGCTGGGTCCGACGGGGTTCGCCTCGGCGGCCCGCGACGAGAGCGCGGCACTGCTCGGGGCCCGGGTCGCGGACGACCCGGCGGGCCGGCTCCTGGTCGTGGGCGACCTCAACGGCACCGTGCAGGACCGGGGGCTCGGGCCGCTCACCTCCCGGCTCGACGCTCCGGTCTCGGGGTTCGCGTTCAGCTGGCCGGCCGCCCTGCCGGTGGCGAGGATCGACCAGGTGCTGGGGCGGGGTGTCGAGGTGACGGAGGTGTCGGCACTGGAGGCGACGGGGAGTGACCATCGGCCCGTGCTGGGCCGCGTACTCCTGCGGTAGACGGCAGGGGTGGGCCGGGCTCTGCGGGGGGACAATCGCCGTAAGGCCCGCCTCGTCAGGAGGTCTCTCATGCCGCTCAGGCCCGCCCGCTCCGGCAGGGTGCCACGGGATGCCGTGCACCATCCGGTGTTCGCCCGTTGCTACGCCCGGGTCAGTGCCACCGCCGAGACACGGATGGGCGTGGGCAGAGTCCGCGAGAGGCTGCTCGGCGGGCTCTCGGGGCGGGTGATCGAGATCGGCGCGGGCAACGGGCTGAACTTCGCGCACTACCCGGGCACCGTCTCCGAGGTCGTGGCCATCGAGCCGGAGCGGCGGCTGCGGCAGCTGGCCGTGGAGGCCGCCCTGCGCGCGGAGGTGCCGGTCGACGTGGTGCCGGGCGCGGCTGAGGCACTGCCGGTGAAGAGTGAGGGCTTCGACGCGGCCGTGGTGTCGCTGGTGCTGTGCAGTGTGCGGGACGTGCCCCGGGCGCTCGGGGAGCTCCGGCGGGTACTGCGGCCGGGCGGTGAGGTGCGGTTCTTCGAGCACGGCCGGGGCGGCGGCCGGGTGATGACCTTCAGCCAGCGCGCCCTGGACCGGACGGTGTGGCCGCTGGTGAGCGGGGGCTGCCATCTGGCGCGGGAGCCGGTGCGGGCGCTGCGGGACGCCGGGTTCGAACTCGGCCCCTACCGGCAGGTGATGATGCCGGAGGAGGGGCCGGCGCTGCCCATCTCGTTCTGCGTGCTGGGCACGGCGTGGCGCCCGGTCAGTTCGTAGTCCGCGAGGTCACAGGCTCCACTGCCGCAGTTCCTGCTCGATGTCACGTACGGACGCCTCGCCGCTCTTGACCAGCCGGGCGAGGTCGCGGACCTGCTCGGGTGAGGTGACGACCTTGGCGCCGCTGGCGACGAGGTACGCATAGGCGACGGCGGAGGCGAACAGGGCATTGGAGCGTTCCAGCGCGGGGACGTGGATCAGGAGCTGGAGGAGCGCGGCGGCGCGGGCGTGCGGGCTGTCGTAGACGGGGACGTCGAATATGGCGGCCTGGTGGCGTGCGACGGCGGCGACGAGCGCTCCCCAGTCGGTGACCTGGGGGTCTCCCGGGGTTTTCTGCTCGGCGAGCATCAGCAGCCAGGCGAGGTCGATCTCAAGGTTGTTCAAGGGTTCAGTGGCGACCTTCGCGCGTGCCCTCACGGTCCGGGCCGAACTCCTCGGCGAAGACGGACTCGTACTGCTTCATGAAGTCGGCGGCGGCCTCCACGAACGTGTGGCCCACCTCGCCGGTGTCCTGTCTGACCAGCTCCTCGATGTAGCGGTTGACGCTCATGCCGCGGGCCAGGGCGCGCTCGCGGGCGGCTCGGGCGGTGCCCTCGTCGACTCGCACGTTCAGCTGGGTCTTCGCCATACCTCGAAGCTAGCGCGGAGGTGCTAGCACCGGCAAGGGCGGAACTCCGACCCGAGGAGGATACGAGTGTGGGCCGCGTCACATTACCCTCGGGCAAGGTGACGAAATCCGGCGTCCACCACGAGGAGGCGGCCTTGTCCACACCTGCTGCGCAGCACGTCCCCGGCCTCGCGCCGGCCGACGGGATCGCGGCCCGGGCCCGCGGTCTGACCAAGGCGTACGGCTCGGGCGAGACGACCGTGCTCGCGCTCGACGCGGTGGACGTCGACATCGTCCGCGGCCGGTTCACCGCCGTGATGGGGCCGTCGGGTTCCGGGAAGTCCACGCTGATGCACTGCCTGGCGGGGCTCGACACCGTCTCGGCCGGCCAGGTGTGGCTCGGCGACACGGAGATCACAGGTCTGAGGGAGCGCGACCTGACGCGGCTGCGCCGCGACCGGATCGGGTTCATGTTCCAGTCGTTCAACCTCATCCCGACCCTGAACGCTCTGGAGAACATCACCCTGCCCATGGACATCGCGGGCAAGAAGCCCGACGAGAAGTGGCTGGACCAGGTGATCGACACCCTCGGCCTCAGGGACCGCCTCGGGCACCGGCCGTCGCAGCTCTCCGGCGGCCAGCAGCAGCGGGTGGCCTGTGCGCGGGCGCTGGCCTCCCGGCCCGAGCTGATCTTCGCGGACGAGCCGACCGGCAACCTCGACTCGCGCGCCGGCCTGGAGGTGCTCGGCTTCCTGCGCGAGGCGGTGGACCAGCTCGGGCAGACCGTCGTCATGGTCACCCACGACCCGGGCGCCGCCGCCCACTCCGACCTGGTGCTCTTCCTCGGGGACGGCCGGATCGTCGACGAGATGCGGCGGCCGACGGCGGAGTCCGTCCTGGAACGCATGAAGCGGTTCGACGTGACCCGGACCCGCTTCGACGACGCCCCGGCGGCGTCCGAGGAGAACTGACCCGTGCTCAAGGCGACCCTGAGGAGCTTCCTGGCGCACAAGGGGCGGCTGCTGCTCTCGGCACTCGCCGTCCTGCTGTCCGTCGCGTTCGTCACGGGCAGTCTGATCTTCTCGGACACCGTCAGCCGTACGTTCGACCGGCTGTTCGCCTCCACCGCGGCCGATGTCACCGTCAGCCCGAAGGAGGACCTCGACGAGGCCGTCCCCTCCGGCCGGACGGCCACCCTGCCGGCCGCGCTCGCCGAACGCGTGCGGCGGGTCGACGGGGTCGCGGCGGCACGCGCCGAGGTGGACGTAGACGGCCTCACCGTCGTCGACGAGGACAACGAACCGGTCGGCCCGACCACCGGCGCTCCCACGCTCGGCACCGCCTGGAACCCCAACGAGCGCAGCCCCGTCGAACTGACCTCCGGTCACGCCCCGCACGGCGACGGGCAGGCGCTGCTCGACTCGGAGACCGCCGACCGCAAGGACGTGACGATCGGCGACACCCTCACCGTGATCGCACCGCCCGGGTCGTTCAAGGTCCGGGTCGTCGGCATCGCCACGTTCACGACCACCAACCCCGGCGCCGCACTGGTCTTCCTCGACCCCCGCACCGCGCGGACGCAACTGCTGGACAGCCCGCGGGCCGCCACCAGCATCTCGGTCGACGCCGCCGACGGGGTCAGCGACGAGCAGCTCAAGCAGCGCGTGGGCGCGGCGCTCGGCGCCCGCACCTACGACTTCAGGACCGCCGACGAGCAGGCGAAGTCGGACGTCGAGCAGCTGGGCGGATTCCTCGACGTCATCAAGTACGTGATGGTCGGCTTCGCCGGGGTCGCCGTGCTGGTCGGGGTGTTCCTGATCGTCAACACCTTCTCCATGCTGATCGCCCAGCGCACCCGCGAGCTGGGGCTGCTGCGCGCGCTCGGTGCCGACCGGCGCCAGGTCCGCCGCTCGGTGCTCACCGAGGCGCTCCTGCTCGGTCTGGCCGGCTCCACGCTGGGACTCGCCGCCGGCGTCGGACTCGCGGCCGGGCTCATCGAGCTGATGGGCCTGCTCGGCATGAACATCGCCGCCGGCGAGATGGTCATCGGCTGGGTGACGCCCGTGACGGCGTACGTCGTCGGTCTCGGGGTCACCTTCGTCGCCGCGTACCTGCCGGCACGGCGGGCCGCCGGGGTGTCACCGATGGCCGCGCTCTCGGACGCCGAGGTCGCCGGAGTGGGCCGGCCCCTGCGGGTGCGCGCGGTGGCGGGCGCTGTCGTCGGGGCGGCCGGTGCGGCGGCGCTCGTGGGCTGCGTGGTGGCGGAGCGGACGTCGTCGGCGGCGTCCCTGCTGGGGCTCGGCATCCTGCTCACCCTGATCGCGACCGTGATCGCGGGGCCGCTGCTGGTGCGACCGGTGATCCGCGTCCTAGGCGGGGCCTTCCCCGCCCTGTTCGGGTCGATCGGCCGGATGAGCCAGCGCAACGCCCTGCGCAATCCCCGCCGTACCGGAGCCACCGCGGCCGCGCTCATGGTGGGCCTCGCCCTGGTCGGCGGGATGTCGGTGGCGAGCGAGTCGATGACCGCCTCGTTCGACCAGCAGATCGACAAGACGCTGGGTGCCGACTTCGTGATCCAGAACACCAACTTCCTGCCGTTCCCGAAGGAGGTCACCGACAAGGTGCGCGGCACCGAGGGCGCGGGCCTCGTCGTGCGGGGGCGGTTCACGCCCGTCGGGGTGCGGCTCCCGGACGGCGACCGCGTGGAGACGACCGCCGCGGGTTACGATCCGCGGCTCGACGAGGTCGCCAACATCACGTACGTCCAAGGGGATTCGGCGGCGGCACTCGCGGACGGGCGTCTCGCCATGGACCGGGACTTCGCGCGCGACCACGGCGTGCGGGTGGGCAGCACGGTCCCGGTGGAGTTCCCGGGCGGACGCAGGGCCGAGATGACCGTCGGCGCCCTCACCGACCAGGACTCCGCCGAGGGGTTCGGTACACAGGGCGGGCTCTACTTCGGGCTCGCCACCCTGGAGCGGTACGCGCCGGGCGGGCAGGACTCCGCGCTGTACGTCAACGCCGCCACCGGCACCGGCGACGACGACCTGCGCGCGAACCTGGAGCGGACCCTGGACCCCTACCCGCAGGTGCAGGTGCGGGACCTGGCCGACTACAAGCAGCTGGTGCACGACCAGATCGCCGTCCTGCTGTACCTCGTGTACGCGCTGCTGGGGCTGGCGATCATCATCGCGGTCCTCGGCGTGGTCAACACCCTGGCGCTGTCGGTCGTCGAACGCACCCGGGAGATCGGGCTGCTGCGGGCGATCGGGCTGGCCCGGCGGCAGCTGCGGCGGATGATCCGGCTGGAGTCGGTGGTGATCGCCGTGTTCGGGGCGGTCCTCGGGCTCGCGCTGGGGCTGGTGTGGGGCGTGTGCACCCACGAGGTGCTGGCCCTCCAGGGCATGACGGCCCTCGCGATCCCGTGGACCACGATCGTCGCGGTCGTGATCGGCTCGGCGGTGGTGGGGGTCGTCGCGGCGCTGCTCCCGGCGTTGCGCGCCTCCCGCATGAACGTACTGGCGGCCATCGCGCACGAGTGAGGGTGACCGGCACCGCGCGGGGTCTGAGGTCCGGATACTGAAATCCGTGCGCCCAGGGTGACCGTATGTGATGTGATCATGGCATGACCGAGCTGCGCATCCGGGCCGCGACGCCCGAGGACCTGGACACCGTGCTGGCCTTCTGGAAGGTGGCCGCCGAGGGCACGAGCATCAGCGACGACCGCGGTGGCGTGGAGCGCCTGGTCGCACGCGACCCCGAGGCCCTGATCCTCGCCGAGCGCGGCGGCGAGCTGGTGGGCACGGTGATCGCGGGGTTCGACGGCTGGCGCTGCCACCTCTACCGGCTGGCCGTGCATCCGGACCACCGCCGCCAGGGCATCGCCTCCGCGCTGCTCGCCGCGGCCGAGGAGCGGTTCGTCACGCTCGGCGGGCGGCGCGCGGACGCGATGGTGCTCACGCGCAACGAGACCGCGCACCACGCGTGGGGAGCCGCCGGGTACGCGCCCGAGGAGCGGTGGCGACGCTGGGTGAAGCCCCTCACCGACTGAGGACTCCTGCCGCGAGCCGGTGGGCATAGGCGGTGTCGAGTCCGTCCGGGCGGAACAGGATGCGGTACATCAAGGGCGCGACGACCTCGTCGACGACCGTCTCGACATCGGGTGCCGGTTCCCCCCGCTCGGACGCGCGACGGACGATGACGTCGATCTGGTCGGCGGCGTAGGCGGAGCACTGGCCCGCGTTGCTGCCGTCGGGGTCGCCGAGCAGGGCGTCGCGGATGTAGGCGCGACCGGCCGGCGAGGCCATCTCGTCGAGGAACTCCTCGGCCCAGGCCGTCAGGTCGGACGCCAGGGTGCCGTGATCGGCGGGCTCGGTGTCGGGCCGCAGCCGCTCCACCGCCACGTCCGACAGCAGCGCCTGCAGGTCTCCCCAGCGGCGGTAGATCGTGGACGGCGTCACGCCCGCGCGCTGGGCGACCATCGGCACGGTCAGGGCGTCCCGGCCGACCTCCGAGGCGAGTTCGCGCACGGCGGTGTGCACCGCCTCCTGGACCCGCGCACTGCGCCCACCGGGGCGCACCATCTGCCTGCTCACGGAACCCACCTTAAAGCGAACCCGTTGCTTCTAGGCCCTGTCGTCAAATTCCCGTCGTCCGCCCGAAGGGCGGGCCCCGCGGCGTCAGGTGCGTGCTCTCGCCGTGCCGGGCGCAGGCCCGCGTACTGGTTGTACGTGGGTCTGTGCCCGGTGCGGCGAGTGGGGGCACCTCCCACGCCCTTAAGGCAGTGGGGGAGCGTGCATGGCGTCGCGGGGCAGACGGGAATTTGACGACAGGGCCTAGCGCCGGGCCGCTCAGGCCGCGGGCGCGAGAGCGCGGGCCGGCCGGGTCTGTTCGTCGGCGTGTCCGACCCGCAGCAGCAGGCTCTCCCCGAGCGGCGGGCCGATGAGCTGCATGCCGATCGGCAGGCCCGCCGTGTCGTGGCCGACCGGGACGGACAGGGAGGGCAGGCCGGTGATGTTGGCCGGGGCCGAGAGCCGCACATAGGCGTCGGAGACGCCCTCGACGGTGCCGTCGGCCCAGGTGACCGTGGACTGACCGGCCGGGACGGCGGTCATCGGCACGGTGGGGGCGGCGATCAGGTCGACCTCCCGCAGCAGGCTCGCCCATTCCCGCCGCATGAGGGTGCGCGAGCGCTGGGCGCGCAGGTAGTCCCCCGCGGGCATCAGCTCACCGGCTTCGAGGAGGATCCGGACGTCCGCCTGGTAGAGCTCGGGGACCGTGCGCAGGCTGCTCTCGTGGTAGGCGGTGGCCTCCGGCACCATCAGGCCCCACTGGGTGGCCTGGATGTAGCGGGTCATGGGGATCTCGACGTCGACGAGGCGGGCACCGAGTGCCTGGAGCCGGCCGGTCGCGCTCCGGACGGCGGCCGCCACCTCCGGGTCGACGTGGTCGAAGTAGTAGGTGCGCGGCACACCAATCCGCAGGCCGGTCAGGTCCGGGTCCGGGCCCGGCCGGTAGTGCGCCGGGGGTGCGGTCAGTGACGCGGGGTCGCGGGGGTCGTGGCCGGCCAGGGCCGCGAGGACCAGGGCCGCGTCCTCGGTGGTGCGGGCGATCGGGCCGACATGGTCCAGGGACCAGGACAGGGAGGTGACGCCGTGGCGCGGGACGAGGCCGTAGGTCGGCTTGAGGCCGACGACCCCGTTCAGCGCGGCGGGTACCCGGATGGATCCGCCGGTGTCGGTGCCCAGGGCGAAGGTGGCGGCGCCGGCGGCGACGGCGACGGCCGATCCGCCGCTGGAGCCGCCCGCGACCCGGCCGGGGTCCCAGGCGTTGTGGGTCTGCGGGGTGGTCAGCCCGTACGCGAACTCGTGCGTGTGGGTCTTGCCGAGCAGGATCGCTCCGGCCGCCGACAGGCGTGCGGCGACGGTGCTGTCGGTCTGCGCGCGGTGGCCGGACCGTACCCGGGAACTGGCCGACGTGGTCGCACCGGCGACATCGATGAGGTCCTTCAGGCCCATCGGGATGCCGTGCAGCGGACCGCGGTGGCGGCCGGCCGCGATGTCGTTCTCGGCACGGCGCGCGGCACGGCGCGCGCCCTCGGCGTCGACGGTGACGTAGGCCCGCAGGTGCGGCTCCACCTGCTCGATGCGCTCCAGTACGGAGTCGGTCAGTTCGACGGGGGACAACTCACGTGCCCCGATCGCGTCGGCGGCGGCAGCGAGCGTCAGTTCACAGGGCTCCATCGTGCGTCTCCTTCGCGGCTGCGTCGTGCGTGTCCTGCACGGCTGCCATGCGGTAGGCCGGGGCGGGCGGGGTGTCTCCGAAGTCCAGTTCCCTCAGGACCGCCACGACGGAGTGGATGTGGTCGGCGGTGGCCGCGACCGCCGCGTGACGGTCGGCGGGCAGGTCGAGCCCGGCGCGGTGGGCCCAGCGGGCCGCTTCGGACGGGGTGAGTGCGGGGTGGGACATGGGGCTCCCCAATAAAAGCTAACTGTTTGCGTTAGTGGGACCCTAGGGTCTACCGTCGCCTTAACGCAAACGGATTGCTTTAAGCATGCCGAGGAGGACCCCTTGACCACACCCGTTTCCTGGACCGTGGGCGACATCACCGTCCACCGCATCGACGAGATCCCCCTGCCGCCCGCCATCGGAGCCTGGCTGCTGCCCGACGCCACCCCCGAGGTCGTCGCCGGGCAGGACTGGCTGCGGCCCCACTTCGCCGACGACGAAGGCGTCCTGCGCGCCGACAGCCACAGCTTCGCCTTCACGGCCGGCGGGCTGCGCGTCCTGGTGGACACCGGCATCGGCAACGGCAAGGAGCGGGCCGATCCCGCCTGGCACGGCCTGGACACCGACTACCTTCAGCGCCTCACCGCCGCCGGTTTCCCCCCGGACTCCGTCGACCTGGTGATCCTCACCCACCTGCACGCCGACCACGTCGGCTGGAACACCCGGAAGGTGAACGGCGCGTGGGTGCCCACCTTCCCGAACGCCCGGTACCTAACCTCCCGGACCGAGCGGGAGTTCTGGGCCGGGTACGCCATGGACGAGGCGCGTCGGCAGATGTTCCGCGACTCCGTGGTCCCGGTGGAGGAGGCGGGGCTGCTCGACCTCCTCGACGTCCCCGCCGAGGGCCTCGACGTCGCCCCGGGACTGCGTCTGGTGCCGACCCCCGGGCACACCCCCGGCCATGTCGCCGTCGAGCTGACCAGCCGGGGGCGGACGGCGCTGATCACCGGCGACTGTGTCCACCACCCCGTCCAGCTCGCCCACCCCGGTATCGGCGCCTGCGTCGACATCGACTCCGGACAGGCGGAAGCCTCGCGCCGCGAACTGCTCGGCGCGCTCGCCGGTACGGACACCCTCCTCCTGGGCACCCACTTCGCACCGCCCACCGCCGGCCGAGTCGTCGCACACGAGGGCGCGTACCGGCTCGCTCCCGTGCCCGCCGAGCCCCGCTGAGCACCCGAGCCACAGGACTTTGCCCATCCTTTACCCTTGGATGGCCACTCGGTTCTGCATGAAAGGTTGTGAGCGTCCGCCCATGGGCGAGCCTCCCAGTACGCGACACCGCGCGTTCCGCCCCGTCCTGGAGAACCATGGAACGGGGGTGAACCGATGACCGAAGTGCTCCTCCTCCTGGCGGCGATCCTGCTCTCGCTCGCCTGTGGCGCCTTCGTGGCGGCCGAGTTCTCCCTCACCACGGTCGAGCGCGCCGAACTGGAGCAGGCGGTGGCGCGCGGCGATCGGGGCGCGCAGGGCGCCCTGAAGGCCGTACGGAACCTGACGTTCCAGCTCTCCGGTGCGCAGCTCGGCATCACGGTGACGAACCTGGTCGTCGGCATGCTCGCCGAGCCGTCGATCGCCGCCCTGATCGCCGGGCCGCTGGAGGACATCGGTGTGTCACGGTCGGCGTCGCACAGCTTGGCGCTGGTGCTGGGCACGGCGCTGTCGACGGTGTTCCTGATGGTCGTCGGCGAGCTGGTGCCCAAGAACTGGGCGATCTCGTCGCCGCTGGCGGTCGCCAAGACCGTGGGCAACGCCCAGCGCTGGTTCAGCGCCGCGTTCCGGCCGTTCATCACGCACCTCAACAACACGGCCAACCGGATCGTGCGCCGGATCGGTGTGGAGCCCGCCGAGGAGCTGGCGTCCGCGCGCGGGCCGCAGGAGCTGGCGGCGCTCGCCCGGCACTCCGCCAAGGAGGGCGTCCTGGAGGCCGACACCGCCGAGCTGTTCGTACGGACACTGAACCTCGCCGACCTGACCGCGGAGAACGTCATGACGCCCCGGGTGCAGGTCGTCGCCCTGGAAGTGCAGGCGACCCTGGAGGACGTGGCGAACGCGACCCGGGCGACCGGCCTGTCCCGGTTCCCCGTCTACCGCGACACCCTCGACTCGGTCGTCGGGACGGCACACGTCAAGGACGTGCTGACGGTCCCGGCGGAGCGCCGGACCCGGATCTTCGTCTCCGAGCTGATGCGTGAGCCGCTGCTGGTCCCGGAGACCCTCACCGTCGACCGGCTCCTGGACCGGCTCTCCGGCAAGCGCACGATGGCCGTGGTGATCGACGAGTACGGCGGCACGGCGGGCGTGGCCACCCTGGAGGACATCGTCGAGGAGGTCGTCGGCGAGGTGCGCGACGAGCACGACCCGCACGAACTGCCCGACCTCGCACCGGCCGGCACGGACGAAGCCGGGCACGCCCTGTACTCGGCCGACGGCTCCGCGCGCGTGGACCACCTCGAACGCGTCGGGCTGCGTGCCCCGGAGGGGCCGTACGAGACGCTCGCCGGGCTCGTGGCGACGGTGCTCGGCCGGATACCGGCCGCCGGTGACACCCTCGAGGTCGCCGGCTGGCGGATGGAGGTCCTGGACGCCACCGGACGGCGGGCCGCCCGCGTCCGGCTGCGCGCGCCCCTCCACGACGAGAAGCCCGACGAGAAGGGAGCGGAGCTGTGACCGCCGTCCAGCTGCTGATCGGTCTGGCGACGCTCGTCGTCAACGCCTTCTTCGTCGGCGCCGAGTTCGCGCTGATCTCGGTGCGCCGCAGCCAGATCGAGCCCTACGCCGACCGGGGCGACCGGCGCGCCAAGAGCGTGCTGTGGGGCCTGGAGCACGTGTCCGCGCTGATGGCGGCCGCCCAGCTCGGCATCACGCTGTGCACGCTGGTGCTGGGTGTGGTGGCCGAGCCGGCGATCGCGCACCTGCTGGAGCCGGTGTTCCACGCGATGGGCGTGCCCGAGGGCGCGGGACACGCGGTGTCCTTCGTGATCGCGCTGGCCCTGGCCACCTATCTGCACATGCTGCTCGGCGAGATGGTGCCGAAGAACATCGCGCTCGCCGAGCCGGTGCGCAGCGCGCTGACGCTCGGCCCGCCCCTGGTGGCGCTGTCCCGGGCGCTGCGCCCGGTGATCTTCACGGTGAACGCGTTCGCCAACACCCTGCTGAAGCTGCTGCGCGTGGAGGCGCGCGAAGAGGTCGCCGCGTCGTACTCGGACGCCGAGATCGCGCAGATCGTGAAGGACTCCAGCGAGGCCGGGCTCATCGACGACCGCGCCCAGGAGCGGCTGCACGACGCGCTGGAGTTGGGCCGCCGGCCGGTGCGCGACGTGGTGCTGCCGCTGGAACGCGTGGTGGTGGCGCGCGTGGGCGTCACTCCGGACGAGCTGGAGCGGCTGTCGGCGGAGTCCGGGTTCTCCCGCTTCCCGGTGGTGGACGAGGGGCGGCGGATCGTCGGCTATCTGCATGTGAAGGACGCGCTGGAGGCCGCCGGGCGCGATGTGCCGTTCCGGCTGCGGGACATGCGGCCCATCGCGCGCGTGCGGGAGCACACGCCGCTGGACGACGTCCTCACGGCGATGCGGGGCAGCCGTACGCACCTGGCGGCCGTCCTCGGAGCGGACGGCCGGATGGCCGGCCTCGTGACCATGGAGGACGTCCTGCGGGAGCTGTTCGGCCAGCGGGCGTGAGGGAGCGGGCAGGAAGTCGCCGGTCGTCGATGCTTCGGGACGGGTGACCGACTGCTGGGTATGTGCACGGGATACTATTTCCGCCGCCATGGACACGAACCCCACCTACAGCAGCCTCGTCGCGGTCGGCGACTCCTTCACCGAGGGCATGTCGGACCTGTTGCCCGACGGCACCTACCGGGGCTGGGCCGATCTCCTCGCCGCGCGGATGGCGGCCCGCACGCCCGGCTTCCGCTACGCCAACCTCGCCGTGCGCGGCAAGCTGATCCGGCAGATCGTCGACGAGCAGGTGGACGTGGCGGCGGCCATGGAGGCCGATGTCGTCACCCTGGTCGGCGGGCTCAACGACACGCTGCGGCCGAAGTGCGACATGGGCCGGGTGCGCGGACTCCTGGAGGAGGCCGTGGAGCGGCTGGCCCCGTCCTGCAAGCAGCTCGTGCTGATGCGCAGCCCGGGCCGCCACGGTCCCGTCCTGGAGCGGTTCCGGCCACGCATGGAGGAGCTGTTCGTCTGCGTCGACGAGCTCGCTGCCCGGCACGACGCGATCGTCGTCGACCTGTACGGCGCCCCCTCGCTCTCCGACCCGCGCATGTGGGACGTGGACCGGCTGCACCTGACGGGCGAAGGCCACCGCCGGGTCGCGGAAGCGGTGTGGCAGGCGCTCGGCCACGAGCCCGAGGACACCGAGTGGCGCACCCCGATGCCGACGACGCTGCCGCCCGGCTGGGTCATGCGCCGGGCGGCGGACCTGCGGTTCGCCCGGCAGCACCTGCTGCCCTGGATAGGCCGCCGCCTGACCGGCCGCTCCTCGGGCGACGGCCTCCCACCGAAGCGGCCCGAGCTGCTGCCGTACGAGGACCGGCCGTAGGCGGTTCCCGCGGTGACGCGAACCGGCAGTAGGCGGTCCCCGCGGCGGCGCGCGTGAGCTGCGGGCCCGCGGCGGGGGCGCCGACACACTCTTGTAGGTTCCCACGAACGTACCCGTCGCGCCGGCCTGCAGGAACCGCCAGTAGAATCCGTCCACGTGACTTCCGCTCCCGCCAAGCCCCGCATCCCGAACGTCCTCGCCGGACGCTACGCCTCCGCCGAGCTCGCCACGCTCTGGTCGCCCGAGCAGAAGGTGAGGCTGGAGCGGCAGCTCTGGCTCGCCGTGCTGCGGGCGCAGAAGGACCTCGGGATCGAGGTGCCGGACGCGGCGCTCGCCGACTACGAGCGTGTGCTCGACACCGTCGACCTGGCCTCCATCGCCGAGCGCGAGAAGGTCACGCGGCACGATGTGAAGGCGCGGATCGAGGAGTTCAACGCTCTCGCCGGGCACGAGCACGTGCACAAGGGCATGACCTCCCGCGACCTCACCGAGAACGTCGAGCAGCTCCAGATCCGCCTCTCGCTGGAGCTGATGCGCGACCGCACGGTGGCGGTCCTGGCCCGCCTGGGCAAGCTGGCCGGTGAGTACGGCGAGCTGGTCATGGCCGGCCGTTCGCACAACGTGGCCGCACAGGCCACGACCCTCGGCAAGCGCTTCGCGACCGCCACCGACGAGCTGCTCGTCGCCTACGGCCGGATCGAGGAGCTGCTGGGCCGCTACCCGCTGCGCGGCATCAAGGGCCCGGTCGGCACCGCGCAGGACATGCTGGACCTGCTGGGCGGCGACGCCGCGAAGCTCGCGGAGCTGGAACAGCGGATCGCCACGCACCTGGGCTTCTCGCAGGCGTTCACGTCGGTCGGCCAGGTCTACCCGCGCTCGCTCGACTACGAGGTCGTGACGGCGCTGGTGCAGGTGGCGGCGGCGCCGTCGTCGCTGGCGAAGACGATCCGGCTGATGGCCGGGCACGAGCTGGTCACCGAGGGCTTCAAGCCCGGTCAGGTCGGCTCCTCCGCGATGCCGCACAAGATGAACACCCGCTCCTGCGAGCGCGTCAACGGCCTGATGGTGATCCTGCGCGGCTACGCCTCGATGACCGGCGAGCTGGCGGGCGACCAGTGGAACGAGGGCGACGTGTCCTGCTCGGTGGTGCGCCGGGTCGCGCTGCCGGACGCGTTCTTCGCGCTGGACGGTCTGCTGGAGACGTTCCTGACGGTGCTCGACGAGTTCGGCGCGTTCCCGGCGGTCGTGGCGCGGGAGCTGGACCGCTACCTGCCGTTCCTCGCGACCACCAAGGTGCTGATGGGCGCCGTGCGCGCGGGCGTGGGCCGGGAGCTCGCCCACGAGGCGATCAAGGAGAACGCCGTCGCCTCCGCGCTCGCGATGCGCGAGCAGGGCGCCGAGCGCAACGAGCTGCTCGACAAGCTGGCCGCCGATGCGCGCATTCCGCTCGACCGCGCCGGGCTGGACGCGCTGATGGCCGACAAGCTGTCCTTCACGGGTGCCGCGGGTGACCAGGTCGCCGCCGTCGTCGCCCGGGTCGAGGAGATCGTGAAGCAGCACCCCCAGGCCGCGGGGTACACGCCCGGCGCGATCCTCTGACGCGCCGCACCCGATGCCCCGTTTCACGCCCGAGGAGTTGGAGGCCGCCCGCGACCGTGTCGTACCGGACGTGGTCGCGGACGGTCTGCGGGTGCTGTTCTGCGGCATAAACCCCGGGCTGATGACGGCCGCGACGGGCCATCACTTCGCCCGCCCGGGCAACCGCTTCTGGCCGGTACTGCACCGCTCCGGCTTCACGCCGCGGCTGCTGAAGCCGTCCGAGCAGCAGGAACTGCTGTCGTACGGGCTCGGCATCACCAACGTCGTGGCCAGGCCGACCGCTCGGGCCGACGAGCTGAGCGCCGAGGAGTACCGCGAGGGCGGGCGGCTGCTCGCGCTGAAGGTGGGGCGGCTGCGGCCGCGCTGGCTGGCCGTGGTCGGAGTGACCGCCTACCGCGCCGCGTTCGACGACCGGAAAGCCCGGGTCGGGCCGCAGTCGCGGTTGATCGGGGACACACGGGTGTGGGTGCTGCCCAATCCGAGCGGGCTGAACGCGCACTGGACGGCCGAGACGATGGCCGAGGAATTCGCACGGCTGCGGGAAGCCGCCGAGAGTTGATCGCTCACAGGGGATCCGTCTTCGTTACGGCGGGCTCGTCTTCGGTACGGCGGGCTCGTCTCCGTTACGGCGGCCCCTCTCCGCGTTACGGCGGGTCCGACTCCGTGACCAGGGCCAGCAGCCGCACCCCGCGCGAGGTGTCGCGGTCGGTGACCGCCACGGCGACCCAGCGGCCGGTGCCCTCCACCTCCCACACGTACGCGACGCTCGCGCACGCGCTCAACTCGGCCCACGGCCGGGGTACCTCCTCGCTCTCGGTGCGCAGCAGGACGGTCTGCAGGTTGTAGGGGGGCGTGTCGCCCCAGCGTGAGGCGAGAAGTTCGTAGACGGCGTCCCGGTCCTTCTCGTACTGGTCGATCGTCACCGCGTGGAGCGCCGGGTCGTCGTCGGGCGCGGCCTCTAACACCGCGGTGTGCCGGCCGGGCCCGGAGACGCCGACGTCCGACGGGCCGTGCTCCGCCGGAAAGGGGCGGTAGCACAGCTCGTCGATGAGGGCGATGTGCTGTGCGATGTTCATGCGTCCAGTAAACCCGGCGCCACTGACACTTGGCGGGGCGTCAACCTGTTCCCGCCGTTTCGCCGTCAGGCATCGCGGCGGCGCAGGCTCCACCCTCCGGCCAGCAGCGCGGCCGCCGCCCAGAGCGCGGTCACCGCGAGCCCCGACCACGGGCCGAGGGTGCCGTCGTAGGTCTCCCTCAGGACCAGTTGTCCCGCCTTGTCGGGAAGGAAGTCGGCGACGGTGCCCGTCGCGTCGCCGATCACGAACGACACGACGAGGATGAACGGGATCAGCAGCGACAGCGTGGCCACGCCACTGCGCAGCAGGGCGGCGAGTCCGGCGGCGAACAGGGCCATCAGCATGAGGTAGACACCGCAGCCCACGACGCCGCGCACCTGCTCGCCGGTGTCGAGTCCGTCGGCCGCCGGGCCGAGCCCCGCCCGGGCCACGAGGAGGGCCGCGAGGGCGGTCACCAGCCCTGTCAGCAGGGCCGGTACGGCGATGACGGCCGCCTTGGCCGCGAACCACCGGCCGCGCCGCGGAACCGCGGCCAGCGAGAGCCGCAGCGCGCCCGACTGGAACTCCGACGACACGGCCATGGCCCCGAAGGAGACGGCCGCGATCTGCCCCGGCACGACACCCGACAGGGCCATGAACAGAGGGTCGAAACCGGGGTCCGACGTCTCGGAGACACCGGCGATCGCGGAGAACGCCGTGGTCGAGGCGAACAGGGCCAGGAGGGCTCCCGGCAGCGAGCGGAGCGTACGGATCTTCAGCCACTCGGAGCGGAGAACGGGGGCGAGTTCCATGGTCAGGCCTCCTGGGGCTGGGTGGTGAATTCCGCTTCGGCCGACGTGAGGTCGAAGTAGGCCTGTTCCAATGTGCCTTCCTCGGCGGCGAGTTCGAGGACCGGCACACGTGCTTCGGAGGCGATGCGGCCGACGTCGTCCACGCGTGCGTGGTGCACGGTCCAGTGACCGTCCACGTGTTCCACGGCGTCATGGCCGTGCCGGGCCAGGGCGCTGCGGAGGGCGGCGGGGTCGGAGGTGCGGATGCGGACGCTGGGCTGCACGCGCGCGTGGATGAAGTCCCGCATCGGGGTGTCGGCCAGCAGCCGGCCCCGGCCGAGGACGACGAGGTGGTCCGCGAAGGACGCGGTCTCGTTCATCAGGTGGCTGGAGACCAGGACGGTGCGGCCCTCCCCCGCGAGCCGGCGCAGCAACTGCCGGATCCACACGATGCCCTCGGGGTCGAGTCCGTTGGACGGCTCGTCCAGCATGACCACTTCGGGGTCGCCCAGCAGGGCGGCGGCGATGCCGAGGCGCTGGCGCATGCCCAGGGAGTACGTCCGCACCCGGCGCCGGGACACCGACGCCAGGCCCGTTTCCTCCAGTACCTCGTCGACCCGCCGGTCCGGGATGCGGTTGCTGCTCGCCAGGACACGGAGGTGATCGCGGGCGGTGCGGGAACCGTGCGCGGCCTGCGCGTCGAGCAGCGCGCCCACATGGCGCAGGGGTTCGCGCAGCGTCGTGTAGGAACGGCCGCCGAGGGTGGCGGAACCGGCGGTCGGCCGGTCGAGGCCGAGCACCAGCCGCATCGTGGTGGACTTCCCGGCGCCGTTGGGGCCGAGGAAGCCGGTGACGCGGCCGGGCAGCACGCGGAAGGTGAGGCCGTCCACGGCCCGTTTGCCGCCGTACTCCTTGGTGAGGTCCTGGACTTCGATGCTGGTCATGGCAACAGCGTGGCCGGTCGGCCGGGGTGCGGGCCTCCCCCGGCGGTGGAGATCGTCTCCCCCGTGCGGGGGAGGCCCGCTGTCAGTGGCGGCTGGCACGATGACGCCATGGTCCGCATGCTGCGCCCGTTGACGCGGGCGGTGACGTACAAGCGGTGGCTGCACATCGTCGTGGCCGTCGTGTGGCCGTCGCTGTGGATTTTCATCGAGCAGGCGTGGTGGACACAGGCCACGGCCGCGGTGCTGCTCGGATTCGCGGGCCTCGTACCGGTCACGCGAGTCGTGGAGGGGTTTCAGGCCCGGCTGCTGCTGACCGGCCCTCGGCAAGGCGGTGCGGCCGCGGAGATCGTGACCACCCCGTCGGCCACCTGGGCCGATCGCGGCCGGACGGTGGTGTGGCTGGAGGCGCGGCTGGTCCTCGGCTGGGTCGTGGCCCACCTCTCCGCCCAATTACCTCTCCTCGCGGTCGACTTGCTGACGACGGGGCTGGGTCACGAGCCGGCCGCCGACGGATACGTGAGCGTCGAGGAGCACCACTGGTGGCACACCCTGCTCGCACCCGTGCCGCTCCTGCTGTTGGCCGTGGTCGTGGTCTGGTCCGGCCACCTCGTCACCGCGCTGGCCGTGCGGCTCCTCGGCCCGTCATCCGCGGAGCGTCTCGCGGCCATGGAGGAGCGCACCGAACAGCTTCTGGAACGCACGCGCATCGCCCGCGAGTTGCACGACTCCATCGGCCACGCGCTCACGGTCGCCGTCGTGCAGGCGGGCGCCGCGCGGGCGGCCGGTGACCCGGAGTTCACGGACCGGGCGCTCGTCGCCATCGAGGAGACCGGCCGGGCCGCCCTGGAGGACCTGGAGCGGGTGCTGGGCGTGCTGCGTGAGTCGCGGAAACCCGTGAGCAGCGGACCCACCCTGGTGGACGCCGACCGGCTGCTGGAGTCCGCGCGTGCCTCCGGGGCGAAGGTCGACGCCGAGGTGACCGGCCCCGTGGACACCCTGCCCGGGCCGGTGTCCCGGGAGGGTTACCGGATCCTCCAGGAGGCGCTGACCAATGTGCTGCGGCACGCCGGAGCCGTACCCGTCCGGGTCCGCGTGGACGTCACCGGCCCCATGCTCGTCCTCGCGATACGCAACCCGCTGACGGAGCCGGTACCCGGCCCCGGGCGGGGCAGCGGCCTGCGCGGCATACGCGAGCGCGCCGCCCTGCTCGGCGGGCTGTCCCGGACCGGCCCCGACGAAGGCGACTGGCAGGTTCATGTCGAGCTGCCGTTGAGTTGATCTACGCTGGTCCGATGCCGATCACCGTCCTCCTCGTCGACGACGAACCCCTGGTGCGCGCGGGTCTGCGGGCCGTGCTGGAGGCCCAGCCCGACATCGAGGTGGTCGGGGAGGCCGCGGACGGGGCGGCGGTGATCCCGCTCGTGCGGCAACTGCGGCCCGACGTGGTCGCCATGGACGTACGGATGCCGCTGCTGGACGGTATCGAGGCCACCCGGTCGCTGCTGCGGACGGTCGACGAGCCGCCGCGGATCCTCGTGGTGACGACGTTCGAGAACGACGAGTACGTCTACGAGGCGCTGCGGGCGGGCGCCGACGGGTTCCTGCTGAAGCGGGCCCGGCCGGCCGAGATCGTGCACGCGGTGCGGCTGATCGCCGAGGGCGAGTCGCTGCTGTTCCCGGCCTCGGTACGCCAGTTGGCCGCCGAGTACGGCGACGACGGCGGGAACCGGGCCGCGCGGGCGGCGATGGAGCGGGCCCAGCTGACCGAGCGGGAGGGCGAGGTCCTGCGGCTGATGGCGCGGGGCCTGTCGAACGCGGAGATCGCCACCCGGCTGGTCGTGGGCACCGAGACCGTGAAGTCGCATGTGAGCGCCGTACTGGCGAAGCTGGGAGCCAGGGACCGCACGCAGGCGGTGATCGCGGCGTACGAGTCGGGGTTCGTGGCGCCGGGGTGATCGGCGGGGCCCGTGCCGGCCCTCGCCGGGGTCCGCCGCGCCGAGTACGATCCGGCCAGACACGCGCACGAGCTGGGAGGACGGACGGTGGGGCGGCTGACCGGCGGGGATCCCTCGCTGCTGCGCAGGATCAACTCCGCGGTGGTGCTGCACGCGCTGCGTGCCACGGACGGCGCGACGCTGACCGAGATCACCCGGGTGACGGGGCTGTCCCGGCCGACCGTCGAGGGCGTCGTCGAAGGGCTCATCGAGGCCGGTCTCGTCGTCGAGAAGGCGGCCGAGGAGGGTGCCGCCCGCAAGCAGGGGCGGCCGGCGCGGCGGTTCCGGTTCCGGGCGGAGGCCGGGCATCTGCTGGGGCTGGAGATCGGCGCGCACCGGGTGGCCGCGCTGCTGGCCGACCTGGACGGCCGGGTGATCGGCTCCCAGGCCAAGGACGTGCCCGAGACGGCGGAGGCCGACGAGCGGCTGGAGCGGCTGCGGGGAACCGTCGCCGAGCTGCTGCGCCGGGCCGGTGTGGCACGCGGCTCGCTGCGGGCGGTGGGCGTGGCGACGCCCGGGATCGTCGAGGCCGACGGCACGGTACGGCTGGGCACGGCGCTGCCCGGGTGGACGGGGCTGCGGCTGGGCGAGCGGCTCAGCCGGTCGTTCAAGTGCCCGGTCCTGGTCGAGAACGACGCCAACGCGGCGGCCGTCGCCGAGCACTGGAAGGGCGCGGCCACCGAGTCGGACGACGTGGTGTTCGTGCTGGCGGGGCTCAGCCCGGGCGCCGGTTCACTGATCGGGGGCCGGCTGCACCGGGGCTACGGCGGGGCGGCCGGGGAGATCGGCGCACTGCATCTCCTCGGCCGGGAGGTGACGCCGGAGACTCTGCTGTCCACCACGAACGAGCCCCTTCACCCTCTCGACGAACAGGCCGTCGCCGAGGTCTTCGCGCGGGCCCGCGAGGGCGACCAGCGGGCCCGCGCGGCCGTCGACCGCTTCCTCCAGCGCCTGGTCCACGACGTGGCGGCCCTGGTCCTCGCCCTCGACCCGGAACTGGTCGTCATCGGCGGGTGGGCAGCGGGCCTGGACGGCGTCCTGGACCCCCTGCGCCAGGAGCTGGCCCGCTACTGCCTGCGTCCCCCGCAGGTCACCCTCTCCCGCCTGGGAGACGCGGCAGTGGCCACGGGGGCCCTGCGCCTGGCCCTGGACCACGTGGAGGAGCAGCTTTTCAGCGTGGAAGGCACGACCACATCACGCCGCTGAGTTCAACGCCCCTCAAGGGGCGCGGGGAACTGCGCGCTCAGCCACAACGCACCCGCAGCCCCCCATGCACCACACCCCTACGGCGCCAGGCTCAAGACGCCTGCCGCTCCGGCCCGTCGTGGATCTCCACACCCCCCGCATCCCCGAAGGTCAACCGACACGTGTCAGCGCGATACGTCGCGACGGACAACGCCGCCACACGCCCCGCGGCCACGAACCGCGTCGTCACCACCAGCACGGGCGCCCCCGGCAGCCGGTCCAGTTCCTTCGCGTCGTCGGCCCCGGCGGAGCCGAGCTCCACCGCGTTCTCCTGCCGGTCCAGCTCCAGCCGCTGCAGCTCGCGCAGCACCGCACGCGCGCGTGCCGACCCGGACGGCGCGTCGATGCCGGAGAGCTCGTGCACCGAGGACCGCGGGATGTAGAGCAGCTCGGCGGCGACGGGCCGGCCCTGCGAGACCCGGGAGCGCCGCACGATGTGCACGGACTCCTCCGGGCCGGTCTCGAGCGCCTCGGCGACCGCCGCGGGCGGCACCGCCGCCGTGCAGTCGACGGGCTGCCAGGCGTCCTCGGGGCCGCCCGGCCAGGTGTGCGGGCCGGTGCCGAGGGAGACGCCCATGCGGGGCGGCGCGACGGTCGTGCCGACACCGCGGCGGCGCTGCAGCCTGCCCTCCAGTTCGAGCTGCTCCAGGGCCTGGCGGAGCGTGGCCCGGGCGACGCCGAAGCGGGCCGCGAGGTCGCGCTCGTTGGGCAGGATCTCCCCCACGGAGAACTCCGAGTCGAGCGCTTCACTGAGCACGGTCTTGAGATGCCAGTACTTCGGTTCCGGCACCGATTCCAGCTGCGTGGTCCCCACCCTGTCCTCCGCGATCGCCGTGGTCGGCAGCGTTTTAGCGCCCTTGTTTTTTAAAGGTTGTTTCACTTCTCTGCGACCATAGGGCGGCCCTGATTCTTGGTCAAGACCAATGGCCGGGAACGTTCACGGGACGTTCATGCGAGGCCGTGGCAGGCTCCTGCGGCGCCGTCTAGAGGGCGGCCAGCGAGCGCAGCTTGTCGGGGTTGCGGACGATGTAGACCGCCTGGACGCGGCCGTCGGCGACGTCCAGCTGGAAGACGGAGTCGAGCTTGTCGCCGGACAGGACCAGCACGGCCGGGCCCCCGTTGAGCTCCACGAAGCGCAGGGAGAAGTCGGGGACGCCCTTCTGCGCGGCGCCGACGAGGAAGCGGCCCACCTTGTCCGCGGTCTGCAGGACCCGCAGCGGCGCCCGCGACTTGCCGCCGCTGTCGCCGACGAGCCGGACGTCCGGGGCGAGCAGCTCCATCAGCCCTTCGAGGTCGCCGTCCGCGGCGGCGGCGAGGAACCGTTCGGTGAGGTCGCGCCGCTGGACCGGGTCGACCTCGTAGCGCGGCCGCCGCTCCTCCACGTGCTTGCGCGCCCGCCCGGCCAGCTGGCGCACCGCCGGTTCGCCGCGGTCGAGCATGGCGGCGATGTCGGCGTACGGGAAGCCGAAGGCCTCGCGCAGCACGAACACCGCACGCTCCAGCGGCGACAGCGACTCCAGCACGACGAGGACGGCGAGCGAGACGGAGTCCGCGAGCACGGCCCGCTCGGCGGTGTCCGGCACGGTGTCACCGAAGTCGGTGAGGTACGGCTCGGGCAGCCAGGGGCCGACGTAGGTCTCCCCGCGGGCCTTGATCTGGCGCAGCCGGTCGATGGCGAGGCGGGTGGTGATCCGTACGAGGTAGCCGCGCGGCTCGCGCACGTCGCCGCGGTCGCTGCCCGACCAACGCAGCCAGGCCTCCTGGACCACGTCCTCGGCGTCGGCGACGCGGCCCAGCATGCGGTAGGCGACGCCCAGCAGGACGGGGCGGTGCGCTTCGAAGACGTCGGTCGCGGTCTCGGTGGTCACGGGTTCCATCCCAGCCCACCGGTCCGGCCCTGTCCAGGCGAAATCGCCCGTCCTCCGGCCGGCCGTGGCCGGGAAAGTGGCGCCGACTCGGGGCTACCCGCCGGTAGCAATTGCTGACAAGCTGTCTATCGCGTCCGTCAGCGAGTACAGCCTAGGAGCACCGCATGTCCGCCACCGTCTCCTTCAACGTCGCCTCCGCACACGGCGAGCAGAGCGTGACCCTGTCCTACACGCGTCAGGGCAGCGGCGAACCGTTGCTCCTGCTGCACGGCATCGGCCACCACCGGCAGGTGTGGGACCCGGTGATACCGGCGCTGGCCGCCGAGCGGGACGTGATCGCCGTGGACCTGCCGGGGTGCGGCGAGTCACCGGCGCTCCCGGACGGCATGGCTCACGACCTGCCGACCATGAACACCGTCCTCGCGGCGCTGTTCGGGGCGCTCCGGATCGAACGGCCGCACGTGGCGGGCAACTCGCTGGGCGGCCTGCTGGCCCTGGACCTGGCCCGGGCGCAGCTCGTCCGCTCCGTCACCGCCCTGTCCCCCGCGGGGTTCTGGAACGATGTCGAGCGCCGTTACGCCTTCACGGTGCTGATGACGATGCGGCAGATAGCCCAGCGGATGCCGGTGCCCGTCGTCGAACGGCTGGCCCGCCCGGCGATCGGCCGCACCCTGCTGACGAGCACCATCTACGCCCGCCCGGGCCGCCGTTCGCCCGAGGCCGTGGTCGCCGAGACGCTCGCGCTGGCCCGGGCGCAGGGGTTCTCCGAGACCCTCCGCTCCGGCAGGACCGTGCAGTTCACCGACGACATCGTCGGCACGCCGGTCACCGTGGCGTGGGGCAGCCGGGACCGGTTGCTGATCCCCCGTCAGGGCGTGCGGGCCAAGAGCATCATCCCCCGCGCCCGGCTGGTACGGCTGCCCGGCTGCGGCCACGTCCCGATGAACGACGACCCGGCACTGGTCGCCCGGGTCGTCCTCGACGGCAGCCGCTGACCAGCGGGACACCCGGGCCGACCGAAAAGCCGGCCGCGGATCCGGCAGACTGACCGCATGGAGCGCATCGAGCGCGTGGACCGCGTGGACCGCGACGAGCCTGTGTCGCCCGCCTGGGAGCTGCTGCTTCCGGCCGCCTCCGCTCCGGCCCGCACCCGTGGCCGTTCCCTGCAGGCGGCGCTGCGCGAGGCGGTCCGCTCGGGCCGGCTCGCGCCGGGCACGCGGCTGCCGTCGAGCCGGGATCTCGCGGCGGACCTGGGGGTGTCGCGCGGGCTCATCACGGAGGCCTACGAGCAGTTGACGGCGGAGGGTTATCTGCGCAGCGGCCGGGGCGCCGGGACGTGGGTGGGCTCGGCCGTACGGGCCGCCCGGGCGCGGGCGCACGACCTCGCTCCCCGCTCCCGCGGTGCCCGGGCGGACTTCGTGCCCGGGACGCCGGACCTGTCGCTGTTCCCGCGCTCGGCGTGGGCCGCCGCGCAGCGCGGTGTGCTGGCGGAACTGCCGCACCAGGAGCTGGGGTACCCCGATCCGCGCGGGCTGCCCCGGCTGCGTACCGCGCTGGCCGGACTGCTCGCCCGCCGGCGGGGCGTGGTGGCCGACCCGGAGCGGATCGTGGTGGTCTCGGGGGTGACCCAGGCGGCGACGCTGCTGGGATTCGCGCTGCACGCGCGCGGGGTGCGCTCGGTGGGTGTGGAGGACCCGGGCAGCCCCCAGCACGACGCGCTGTACGCCTCGGCCGGGGTCACCGCCGTGCCGCTGCCCGTGGAGGGCGGGGGAATCGCCCTGGAGCCGCTGCGGGCGTCGGGCGTACGGGCGGTGGTGACGACACCGGCCCACCAGTTCCCCACCGGCATCGCCTACTCGGCCCGCCGTCGCGCCGAACTGCTGGACTGGGCGCGGTCCGTGGACGGCATCGTCGTGGAGGACGACTACGACGGCGACTTCCGCTACGACCGCGCTCCCGTCGGCGCGCTCCAGGGCCTCGACCCGGACCACGTCGCCTACACCGGCTCGGTCAGCAAGTCCCTCGCGCCGGGACTGCGGCTGGGCTGGCTGCTGGTGCCCGAGTCCTGGGCCGAGGAGATCGTCGAACGCAAGCGCACCATGGACCTCGGCCATCCGACCCTGGACCAGGCGATTTTCGCCCGGTTCCTGGAACGCGGCGACTACGACCGCCAGTTGCGCCGCTCCCAGCGCGCCTACCGCGAGCGCCGTGACGCCCTGACCGCCGCCCTCGACGAGCACTTCCCCGGCTCCCGGGTCTCGGGCATCGCCGCGGGCCTGCACATGATCGCCACGCTGCCCGAGCGCTACGGCCCCGAGGACCGTTTCCTCACCCGCGTGACAGCGGCCGGGGTGGCCGTACACCCCCTGTCGGCCTACGCGCACCCCGGCCCGGCGCGGGAGGAGCCCGACGGACCGAAGCGGGTGCGGCTCGTGCTGGGCTACGCCCACGTCCCTGCGGCCCGGATCCACGAGGGCGTACGCCTGATGGCGGAGGCGGCCACGAGGTGACGCCCCGGCGCAGTTCACGGGTTCCCGCCGGTTCCCCTCCCCCTGCGGTCAGTTGTTCACTTGGGGTTCGTGTGTGCGCCGCGGCGTGCCAGTAGGTGTGGCTGTGCACACTGGCCGGATCCCGTCCCTGGAGGCGCATCCATGTCACACCGTCCGTTCCCCGCGCGCCGCAGCGTCCTGCGGGGCTCCCTCGCCGCGTCGGCGGCCCTCACCCTGCCCACCGCTCTCGGCGCGGCACCCGCCTTCGCACGGTCGGGGCGTCCCCAGGCGGGGTGGGGTGTGCAGGCGGGAGACGTGACCCGCGACTCCGGGCTGGTGTGGGTGCGGTCCGACCGGCCCGCCCGGATGATCGTCGAGACGTCGGCGACCGAGTCGTTCCGCAACCCGCGCAGATGGCACGGCCCGCTGCTGGGCCCGGGCACCGACTTCACCGGCACGACCCGGCTGCACGGCCTGCCGTCCGGCGAGCAGATCCACTACCGGGTGCTGCTCGCCGACCCGGACGACCCGCGCCGCACCGGCGAACCGGTCACCGGCACCTTCCGCACGGCGTCCGACAAGCGCCGTGACGGCGTGCGGTTCGTCTGGTCCGGTGACCTGGCCGGCCAGGGCTGGGGTATCAACCCGGAACTCGGCGGCTACCGGATCTACGACGCGATGGCCGCCCTCGACCCGGACTTCTTCCTCTGCAGCGGCGACAACATCTACGCCGACGGCCCCCTCACCGAGACCGTGGCCCTGCCCGGCGGGCGCACCTGGCGGAACATCACCACCGAGGAGAAGGCGAAGGTCGCCGAGACCCTGACGGAGTTCCGCGGCAACTTCCGGTACAACCTGCTGGACGAGAACCTGCGGGCCTTCAACGCCCGGGTCCCCTCCATCATCCAGTGGGACGACCACGAGGTCACCAACAACTGGTACCCGGGCGAGATCCTCGGCGACACCCGGTACACCGAGAAGAACGTCGACGTGCTCGCCGCCCGCGCCCGCCGCGCCTTCTCGGAGTACTTCCCGATCTCCACGCTGCGCCGCCCCGACGGCCGCGTCTACCGCGTGCAGCACCACGGCCCGCTGCTGGACGTCTTCGTCCTGGACATGCGCACCTACCGCAACGCCAACTCGCCGGACGACCAGCCCACCGACCCGCAGGGCATCCTCGGCCGCGAGCAACTGGAGTGGCTCAAGCGCGAGCTGTCCCGCTCCCGCGCGGTGTGGAAGGTGATCGCCTCCGACATGCCGATCGGCCTGGTCGTCCCGGACACCGGCGACGGCAAGCCCAACATCGAGGCCGTCGCCCAGGGCGACCCCGGTGCCCCGCTGGGCCGTGAGCTCCAGATCGCCGAGCTGCTGCGTTTCGTGAAGCACCGCCGGATCACCGGCACGGTGTGGCTCACGGCCGATGTCCACTACACCTCGGCACAGCACTACCAGCCGTCGCGGGCCGCGTTCACCGACTTCGAGCCGTTCTGGGAGTTCGTGTCGGGCCCTCTCAACGCCGGTGCGTTTCCCGCGAACGCGCTCGACGGCACCTTCGGTCCCGACCGTGTGTTCCTGAAGGCGCCGACGACCGCCAACGTCTCCCCCGCCGACGGCTACCAGTTCTTCGGCGAGGTCGACATCGACGGCGGCAGCGGAGAGCTGACGGTCCGTCTGCGCGAGCAGGACGGCACCGTGCTGTTCACCAAGGTGCTCCAGCCGGGCCTGGTCGGCCAGTAGTCCGTAGCGCAACGTTTGAAGCGTCGATAAAGGGGGCAGACTGCCCCTTTACCCGCCGGTCACAAAGCGTTCGCGATCACGCAACACCATTCCGTCACAGTGGGTGCATGACGCGAAAAGTGACTGCAGCGACCGACCTGAAGAACGACTGCCGCTCCGCCACCTCCTGGCAGCGGGTCACGGCGGCCTTCCGGACCTGGCGAACACGACGCCACGAACACGCGCCGCCGTCGGGCGATACCGGGTCCCCGGCATCGGAGCCGGTGCCGGGGGCGAACACGCACGGGGCGAAAACGTCCGGGACGAACACGTCCGGGACGAACACGCTGTGGCGGATGCGGACCACGGTGAAGGACGAGCCGGGGTCGCTGGCGGCCCTGTGCACGGCACTCGCCGGGCAGCGGGTCGACATCCTCAGCCTCCAGACGCATCCGCTGGCCGAGGGCACGGTGGACGAGTTCCTGCTGCGCGGCCCGGGCGAGCTGCCGGCCTCCGGGATCGCCGCGGCGGTCCGGACGGCCGGCGGCACCGACACCTGGATCGAGCGGGCCGACGCCCACGACCTGGTGGACGCGCCGACCCGGATCCTCGGACTCGCCGCCCGGACCGCCCTGGACGCCGCGGAACTGCCCCTGGCGCTGCGCCAGTTGCTGGGCCGGTGCACGATCCGTTCCCAGCCCGCACCGGCCGGCGGCGGCCGGGCCTCCTTCGGTGTCCCGGTGGAGGGAGCCCTCGACGACACGGTGATGCGCCTGCGCGCCCCGGAGGGCGGCGTGATCACCGTGGAGCGGCCGTATCTGCCCTTCACACCGACCGAGTTCGCCCGGGCCAGGGCCCTGGTCGAACTGGACGCGCGGCTCGGGCCGCGCGTCCCGCACGGCCGGGACGTGCTCACGCTGGCCGAGGGCAGCGACATCACCGTGCGCCGCGCCGACACGCGTGACCTGGAGGCGGCCAGGGCGATGCACGAGCGGTGCTCGGACCGCACGCTCCGGCTGCGCTACCACGGGCCGGTCGGTGACGCCGACCGCTATCTCAACCACCTGCTCAGTCCGCGCTTCGGCCGGACCCTCGCCGTGCAGACGGCCTCCGGGCGGCTCGTCGGCCTCGGTCATCTGCTCTGGGACGGGGACGAGACGGAGGTCGCGGTGATCGTCGAGGACGCGTGGCAGCGGCGCGGTGTCGGCGGGGAGTTGCTGGGGCGGCTCGTCGCGATGGCCGCGGAGGGGGGTTGCAGGAGTGTGTATGCCGTGACGCAGTCGTCCAACACGGGGATGGTTGCGGCGATGCGAGGGCTGGGGCTTCCTCTTGACTACCAGGTCGAGGAAGGGACCCTGGTGATCACTGCGCGGCTGGGTGAGTCCGTTTCTGCAGGTGCGGGTGAGTTGGGGAGCGCCTCAGCGCCGTAGGGTCCGCGATCAGACGGCGGGTGCGGGTGCGTTGTGGCTTGTCGCGCAGTTCCCCGCGCCCCTGAAGCTCAGCGCCTGGTCGAGGTCTGACCAGAGGTCGTCCACGTCCTCCAAGCCCACCGACATCCTGAGCAAACGGTCGCTCACCCCGGCCCCCCTGCGGTCGTCCGCGTCCACGATGCGGTGGCTGATGGAGGCCGGGTGCTGGATGAGGGTGTCCACGCTGCCGAGGCTCACCGCCGGGGTGATGAGGCGGACGCCGGCGATGACCTCGTGGGGGTCGCCGTGTATCTCGAAGGAGACCATCGCGCCGCCGATGCGCGGGTAGTGCACGCGGGCCACGCGCGGGTCGGCGGCGAGACGGTGGGCGAGTTCGGCGGCGTTGGCGGAGGCGGCCCGTACCCGGACGGGGAGGGTGGACAGGCCGCGCAGCAGCAGATAGCCGGCCAGGGGGTGCAGGACACCGCCCGTGGCGAAGCGGACCTGCCGCAGCCGGCCCGCGAACTCCTCGTCGCAGGCGACCACGCCCGCCAGGACGTCCCCGTGGCCGCCGAGGTACTTGGTGGCGCTGTGCAGCACCAGCCGTGCGCCCTGTTCGGCAGGGCGCTGGAGCACCGGCGTGGCGAAGGTGTTGTCCACGAGCAGTGGCACCGAGCCGCAGGCGTGTGCGACGGCCCGGAGGTCGACCTCGGCGAGGGTGGGGTTGGCCGGGGACTCCACGATGACCAGCCCGGTGTCCGGACGCAGTGCCTCGGCGATGCCGGCCGGGTCGGTCCAGGTCACCTCCGAGCCCAGCAGCCCGGCGGTCAGCAGATGGTCGCTGCACCCGTAGAGGGGACGTACGGCCACCACGTGCCGCAGCCCCATGGAGGCGCGCACGAGCAGGACGGCGCTCAGGGCGGCCATGCCGCTGGCGAATGCGACCGCCGCCCCGGTGCCCTCCAGGCGGGCCAGCGCGGTCTCGAAACGGGCGACGGTCGGGTTGCCCAGCCGTCCGTAGACGGGCGGGCCGTCCGGGTCCGCGCCGGTGGCCGCGAACGCGTCGATCCGGGCCGCCTCGCCCTGGCTGTCGTACGACGGGTAGGTGGTGGACAGGTCGATCGGCGGGGCGTGCAGACCCTGCCGGGCGAGGTCGTCCCGCCCGGCGTGGACGGCCTCGGTGGCGAGTGCTCTCGGTGCGGTGCGTACGTCGGCGTGGGCGCCCATGCTCGCTGTGTCCATGACGGAAGGGTGAACAGCGGCCGGGCTCATGGGCGAGAACCCCGTGTTATGTTCGGCCGATGGCCGAATCTGTCGTACTGGACCCGGTGGATCTCCACCTGCTGCGGCTGTTGCAGAACGACGCCCGGGCGACGTACCGGGACCTCGCCGCGCAGGTCGGGGTGGCGCCGTCGACCTGTCTGGACCGGGTGACCCGGCTGCGCCGCTCGGGCGTCATCCTCGGGCACCGGCTGGAGCTGGACCCGGCGAAGCTGGGGCGGGGTCTGGAAGCGCTGCTGTCGGTCCAGGTCAGGCCGCACCGGCGGGAGCTGGTGGGGCCGTTCGTGGAACGGATTCGCGCCCTGCCCGAGTCGCGGACGGTCTTCCACCTGACCGGGCCGGACGACTACCTCGTCCATGTCGCGGTCGCCGACATGACCGACCTCCAGCGGCTCGTGCTGGACGAGTTCACCTCGCGGCGGGAGGTGGCGCGGGTGGAGACCCGGCTGATCTTCCAGCAGTGGGAGTGCGGGCCGCTGCTGCCGCCTTCGCCCTCGGCTCAATCCGCGTGACGTGCGCCGCACGTCGTACCAGGATGGACCGCATGTCTGAGATCAAGAGCCCGCTGCCCCGTGAGGTCGCCGACGCGTACGTCGACGAGCTCGTCGCCCTCGACCCGATCACCGGTACGTTCCTCGGCGTCGAGGAGAGTTCGAGCAGGCTGCCCGACACCTCTCCCGCGGGCCAGGAGGCGTTCGCGGAGCTGGCGCGCCGGACGCTGGCCCGGCTGGACGAGGCGGAGCGGCTGCCCGGCGCGGACAGTGACATCGAGCGGCGCTGCGGGCGGCTGCTGCGTGAGCGGCTCAACGCCGAACTCGGCGTGCACGAGGCCGAGGAGAGTCTGCGGTCCGTCAGCAACCTGAGCTCCATCGCCCATGCGGTGCGGCAGGTGTTCACCGTGACGCCGGCGCAGTCCGAGGAGGACTGGGCGGCGATCGCCGAGCGGCTGCGCGCGGTCCCGGCCGCGCTGGAGGGGTACCGCGAGTCCTTGGCGCTCGGCCTGGAGCGGAAGCTGTACGGCGGGCCGCGCGCCACGGCCACGTTCGTGGAGCAGCTCGGCGAGTGGGCGGACGCCGACGGCGAGGGCCGCGGCTGGTTCGAGACCTACGCGGCCGCCGGCCCCGAGGCGCTGCGGTCCGAGCTGGACACGGCGGCCCGCTCGGCCACCGAGGCGGTTCTGCGGCTGCGCGACTGGATGCGGGACGTGTACGCACCGGCGGTCGAGGGCGCGCCGGACGTGGTGGGCCGGGAGCGGTACGCGCGCTGGGTGCGCTACTACAACGGCACGGACCTCGACCTGGACGAGGCGTACGCGTACGGCTGGTCCGAGTACCACCGCCTCCTGGGCGAGATGAAGGCGGAGGCCGAGAAGATCCTGCCGGGTGCCGCCACGCCGTGGGTCGCGCTGGCGCACCTGGACGAGCACGGCACGCACATCGAGGGCGTCGACGAGGTCCGCGACTGGCTGCAGTCCCTGATGGACGAGGCGATCGACGCGCTCGACGGCACCCACTTCGACCTGGCCGAGCGGGTACGCCGGGTGGAGTCGCGCATCGCCCCTCCGGGCAGCGCCGCAGCCCCGTACTACACGCCGCCGTCGGACGACTTCACACGCCCGGGCTGCACCTGGCTGCCGACCATGGGCGAGACGCGCTTCCCCGTCTACGACCTGGTGTCGACCTGGTACCACGAGGGCGTGCCCGGCCACCACCTCCAGCTGGCCCAGTGGAAGCACGTGGCGCAGAACCTCTCCCGCTACCAGGCGAGTGTCGGCATGGTGAGCGCCAACGCCGAGGGCTGGGCCCTGTACGCCGAGCGGCTGATGGACGAACTGGGCTTCCTCACCGACCCGGAGCGCCGGCTCGGCTACCTGGACGCGCAGATGATGCGTGCCGTGCGCGTCATCATCGACATCGGCATGCACCTGGAGCTGACGATCCCGGACGACTCGCCCTTCCACCCGGGCGAGCGCTGGACGCCCGAGCTGGCGCAGGAGTTCTTCGGCTCGCACAGCAGCCGACCCGCGGACTTCGTGGAGAGCGAGCTGACCCGCTACCTCTCCATGCCGGGCCAGGCCATCGGCTACAAGCTCGGCGAGCGGGCCTGGCTGCTGGGCCGCGAGAAGGCCCGCGCCCGGCGCGGTGACGCCTTCGACCCGAAGGCCTGGCACATGGCGGCCCTCTCGCAGGGCTCCCTGGGTCTGGACGACCTGGTCGACGAACTGTCCCAGCTCTAGGGGAAGTCAGTCTCCAGGGGCAGTCAACGGCGGAAGCCGCCCTCGGAGTCGATGACCTGCCCGCTGACCCACTCCGCCTCGTCCGTGGCGAGCCATGCGATGAGGCGGGCCGGGTCGTCGGGCATACCCCACCGCCCGGCCGGGAAGCGCTCCGCGACGGCCTCGTAGTCCTCGCCGGTCATGTAGTCCGTGTCGACGGGTCCCGGGTTGACGGTGTTCACGGTGACGGCGTGGTCGGCGAGCGCCGTCGCCAGGGAGCGGGTGACGGAGGCGAGGGCACCCTTCTGGAGGGCGTAGGCGAGCTCCCAGGGCATGCCGCCCGCGATGTCCTGGCCGGAGGTCATCATCATCACGCGTCCGCCCGGGCTGCGCGGCGGCAGTGCGGACCGCAGTCGCGCATAGGCCTGGATCAGCAGGATGACGGAGCGGGTGTCGACCGCCCAGTGCCGGTCCAGCATCTCCGTGTCGATCTCGTCCAGGGAGCCGTCGAACCCGCTCTGCGCGTGGTTGGCGACGAGGATGTCGAGCCGCCCGCCGAGCGCCTCGGCGGCCCGGCCGACGAGTTCACCGGCCACAGCTGGATCGCCCAGATCCCCGGGCCCGGCGACGACCCGGGCCTCCGGATCCCCGAGCACCTCCCGCACGGACGCGACCACGTCCTCGGGGCGATCAGCGCCCCAGGGCTGACCGGCATCGTGCGGCACATGATGATGCAGATAGACACTGGCGCCATAGGCGGCAAGCCGCCGGGCCACGGCATGACCGATACCGCCGCGCCGGCTGGCACCGGTGACCAGGGCTGTGCGGCCGCGCAGGGGCAGGGGGTCGCGGCGCAGCTCTTCCGGGGTGGGGTGGGGAAGTAGAGGCATACCGATCATGGTGGCCCGGGCTTCTTGACCGACGCACGCGAATATCGCCCTCCAGGGGCGCGGGGAACTGCGCGATCAGCCACAAACAACCCGCACACGCCGACCGGTCGACAGCCCCACGGTCATCGAGGCGCAAGGAGCCTCAGTTGCACCAAGCCCAGCCACGTTTCGGGCCCGGGCTGCACCCGAGCCGCCCGAACCGCGTAGCGCCCCGGCTCCAGCCCCACCCGAACCCGCTCGCTCCCCGAAGACCCAGGCCACGCCGCATCGAACAGCAGCACAGCGCCCGGTACCTCCCAGACAACCTCCGGCTCCCACTCCGCCGCATCGACAGCCACCGGCACACTCGCCAGCAGCTCGTCCTCGGAATTCCCCGCGCACCACCGGACGAACATCCCCTGGTCGGGCAGATACGCCGTCGAGGCAGGCTCGTCGCCCAGCACCAGCGCCGTGCAGTCGCCGACCGGCAGGAGCCCGACGTGCCCGTCCACTTCACAGGCCCGGTCGTAGTCCGACGCCGTTTCCTCGCCGTCGGCACCCGCCCAGAACGGCAGAACCGTCTCCGGCACCGCTATCAGCGGCCCGCCGCCCGACTCCACCCACTCCACGACGCCCGGCTCCGCGTATCGCACCATGGCGCAAGAACCTACAGGGTCAACTTCCGCAAAAGTCCGGGGGGTCGGCAGGCTGATCTCAGCTCACGCCGCGCTGCCGCAGCACCGACCCCGACCTGCCCTTGACGACCTCCAGTTGCGCGTGGATCCGCCGCCGCAGGTCGGGCACGTGGCTGACGATGCCGACGCTGCGGTCGCGTTCGCGCAGGGAGTCGAGGACGTCGAGGACCTCGTCGAGGGTCTGGTCGTCGAGGCTGCCGAAGCCCTCGTCGATGAAGAGGGTGTCGAGGCGCACCCCGCCCGCCTCGTCCGTGACGACGTCCGCGAGGCCGAGGGCGAGGGCGAGCGAGGCGAAGAAGGTCTCGCCGCCCGACAGCGTCGCCGTGTCCCGCTCGCGGCCGGTCCAGGCGTCGACGACGTGCAGTCCGAGCCCGCTGCGGCCTCGTCCGGTGCGGTCGTCGGAGTGGACCAGGGTGTAGCGGCCGGACGACATGCGCCGCAGCCGTACGGTCGCGGCGGCGGCGACCTGTTCGAGTCGGGCCGCGAGCACGTACGACTCCAGGCGCATCCGGCGTTCGTTGTCGGCCGAGGTGCCCGCGGTGAGGCCGGCCATGCGGGCGACCCGGTCGTACTCCTCGCGCAGCGGCGCCAGCCGGCGGACGGAGGCGGTCGCCCGGGCGGAGAGCCGGTCGAGTTCGGCGCAGCGCCGGGCGGCGGCGTCGTGCGCGGAGGCGGCCTCGCTCAGCCGGCGGGCCGCGGTGTCGGCGGCGAGCTGCGCCGACGCGAGGTCGGCGGGCTGCTGCCGGGCTGCGGCCGCGGTGTCGGCCTCGGCGAGGACGGCCCGGACGGCGGCCTCCTCGTTCTGCCAGGCGTCCAGGCGGCGTTGCAGTTGGCGGTGGGCGGTGGCGTCGAGGAGGGCGGCGGCCGCGTCCCGGGGGGTGTCGAAGCCGGCGCGGAAGGCGGCGTCGGCGAGGCGGGCGTCGGCGTCCTTGAGCCGTTGGGCGGTGTCCTCGGCGGCGCGAGCGGCGTCGGAGGCGTCCGTGAGCAGCGCGGTCCGGCGTTCCAGTTGCGCGGCCCGGGCGGCGACGCTGTCCAGGGCGCCCCTCGCCCGGTTCAGTTCCTCCTCCAGGGCGGTGCGTTCGCTCTCCAGCCGCTCCCGGTGGCCGACCCGGGCGGCGCTGCGCACGGCGGCCTCCTGCCGGGCGGCGACGCGCCGTTCGTGTTCGTGCCCGGCCTGCCGCAGCCGCTCCTGCGCGGCGTGCAGCTCGGCGGCGCCCCGGCGGGCCTGCGCGTACTGCTCCTCCAACTCCTCGGCCTCACGGGCGAGTTGTTCGGTGGGGGTGTCACCGGCCTCGGCGGTGGCGGCGGCCAGGGCCTCCCGGACGACGCCGAGGTTCCGCTCGGCCTCGGCGCGCTGTTCGTCGGCGCGCTGGTAGGCGGCCAGGGCGTGTTCCTCGGCCTCGCGGTCGACGTGCCCCGCGACCTTGCGGGCAGGTGCGGGGTGTTCGGTGGCGCCGCAGACGGCGCAGGGCTCGCCGTCGGTGAGGTGCGCGGCCAGTTCGGCGGCGATGCCGGTCAGGCGCTGTTCCTTGAGGTCGAGCCAGTGCTGCCGGGCGCGCAGCGCCTCCTCCTTCGCGGTACGGACCTGCTCGACGGCCTGGTTCGTGTCCTCGGCGAGCTGGTCGCGCAGCCGGGCCGCCTTCAGCCGCTGCCGCGCGGGCTCCCGGCGCACGGCGAGCTGCTCGGCGAGGGAGGCGGCCTGCTGCGCGGAGTCGACACGAGACTGGAGGGCGGTGCGCGTCTCCTCCCAGCCGTCGAGCCAGGCGTCCGCCTCCTGAAGGACGTCGGCGTCGGCGCGTTCCTGGCGGTCCAGGCCGGCGCGTTCGTCGAGGAGTTCGGCCAGCCGCCGTTCGGCGCGGCGGGCCGAGTCCAGTCCGCCCAGTTCCTCGGCGGCCCGGCGAGCGGCGGCCGCGAGACCGGCCGCGCCCGCGTCGGAGTAGCTCTCGGGCAGCAGGGCACGCGCGCGTGACTCGGCGTCGGCCGCGCGCCGGTGTTCGGCCTCGGCGGTCTCCCGCAGGTCGAGGGCGGGCGCGACCGCCTCGGCCTTGCGGGCCCGCTCCATGAGCGCCTGCGCTTCCCGGTAGGCCCCGGCTCCCTCCTCCAGACGCGCCGCCCGCTCCCGCGCCTCCGTGAACCGCCGCTGGAGCCGGGCGAGTTCGCGTGCGTCGTCGAGCGCGCGGCCGACGGCGGCCTGCGCGGACTCGGCGGCGACGAGCGTGCACTCGGCGACGGTGAGCTGTTCGCGGGCGGCGCTGCGGGCGACGGCGGCGGCGCCCAGCACGGCCTCGGCGAGTCCCGGTTCGCCGGGGGCCAGGTCCGGCAGGCGCATGGCGTCGCCCGCGGCCTGCTGCATGCGGTGGGCGTCGGCCAGCAGTGCGGCGTCCCCGTCCCGGACCTGGGCCTCGGTGGCGCGGCGGCGCTCGGCCAGGCGCTTCTCGACGTCGGCGAAGCGGCGGGTGTCGAACAGGCGGCCCAGCAGCTTGCCGCGGGCCTCGGCGTCGGCGCGCAGGAACCGCGCGAAGTCGCCCTGCGGCAACAGCACGACCTGGCAGAACTGCTCCCGGCTCATGCCGAGCAGCTGGGTGATCTCCTCGCCGATCTCCTGGTGGGAGCGGCTGAGGTCCTTCCAGGTCCCGGCCGTGGTGTCGTACGCGCGGAGCCAGGTCTGGGCCTTGTCGAGGGTCGTGCCGGTGCCGCGTTTCTTGGGGCGTTCCCAGGGCGGCTGCCGGGTGATCTCCAGGCGGCGTCCGGCCACGGTGAGGTCGAGGGTGACCTCCGTGCGGGTCGTCGGCGCGGCGTGGTCGCTGCGCAGGGCCGCGCCTTGCCCGCCGCCCTGCCGGGCGCCGGGCACCGAGCCGTACAGGGCGTAGCACACGGCGTCGAGGACGGAGGTCTTGCCCGCGCCGGTGGGTCCGTGCAGCAGGAACAGCCCGGCCGCGGACAACTCGTCGAAGTCGACGGTCTGGGTGCCTCCGAAGGGACCGAAGGCGGTGACCGTCAGCCGGTGGAGCCTCACCCGGCGACCTCCCGTACGGTCTCGTCGGCCCGCACCGCGTCGAACGCGTCCCGCAGTACGCCCTGTTCGTGCGCGTCGGGTCCGGCGCCGCGCACGTGGGCGACGAAGTCCTCCGCGATCTGCTGGTCGCTGCGGCCGGCCAGGCGCCGGGCGTACGACACCTCGGGGTCGTCCTCGGCCCGGTCGGGGTCGAAGACGAGGCTGAGGGTGTGCGGGAAGCGCTCGGTGAGCCGGGCCATGGGGTCGGCCGGGCGGACCGGGTCGGTGAGCGTCGCCTCGACCCAGGCCTCCTCGTGCCGTGCCAGCTCCGGGTCGGCGAGCAGGTCCTCCAGGGTGCCCCGGATCCGGGCCAGGGCGCGCGGCACCGGGCAGTCGAGGCGCTCGGCGTCGACGGTGCCGTCGGCGGCCAGGTCGACGAGCCACATGCTCTTGCGGTGGGCGGCCTCGGAGAAGGAGTAGGGCAGCGGGGAGCCGGAGTAGCGGATGCGGTCGGTGAGGGTCTGGCAGCCGTGCAGATGCCCGAGCGCCACGTAGTCGACGCCATCGAAGACGCCGGAGGGCACCGCGGCCACGCCGCCGACGGTGATGTCCCGTTCGCTGTCGCTGGGTTCGCCGCCGGTGACGAAGGCGTGCGCGAGGACGACGGAGCGCGTGCCGGGCGCTCGCGCGGCGAGGTCGGCGCGGACCCGGTCCATGGCGGCGGCGAGCACGGCCTCGTGCCCGGCCTTGTCCACGCCGAACTCGTCCTTCACCAGGGCCGGTTCGAGGTAGGGCAGGCCGTAGAAGGCGACGTCCCCGTGGGCGTCGGCCAGCACCACGGGGGTGCCGGCCGCCGACGGCTCGGTCCGCAGGTGGATGCCGGCCCGTCCGATGAGGCCCGCGCCGACGCCCAGCCGGCGGGCCGAGTCGTGGTTCCCGGAGATCATCACGGTCGGCACGCCGAGGTCGGCGAGGCGGTGCAGGGTGTCGTCGAACAGCTCGACCGCGGCGAGCGGCGGAACGGCCCGGTCGTAGACGTCCCCCGACACGACCACCGCGTCCACGGCCCGCTCCCGCACGGTCGTGACGAGATGACCGATGAACTCGGCCTGGGCGGCGAGCATGTTCACCCGGTGGAACGACCGGCCCAGGTGCCAGTCGGACGTGTGCAGCAGTCTCACGACGCCGCTCCGACCCGCATGACTCCCCCTGCTACCGCTCCACGACCCGCACGAGCCGGCCCGGCTCGCTGTCAGCACCCACCACGCTAACCCGTGCGGGCCCCTGGTCCCTCACGAACCTCGGGATGGACCACGCATCGGGCGTCGATTCAGGGGAAATGTCCGTACGAATGCCATGGAAAAGGTCACTCCGGTGCGATGTCGTACTCCCGCATCCACCGGTCCAGGTACAGCGCGGTCTCCAGGCCGTTGCGGTGCAGCTGGGTGTGGTAGTGGCCCTGCGGGAGGTCGAGCATGCGGGCGAGCTCGCCCGCGTCGACGACGTCGAAGGCGGGTGAGGAGCGGTCGGCGAGCAGCGCCTGGGTGCGGGCCCGCAGGTCCTTCTCGTAGAGCTGGTCGGCGGTGGTCGGGTAGGGGCTCTTGCGCCGCTCCAGCACGGACCTGGGCACGATGTCGCGAGTGGCCCGCTTGAGGAGGCCCTTGGGGTCCCCGTCGGGTGTCTTGAGGTCCCAGGGCGTGTTGTGCACGTACTCGACGAGCCGGTGGTCGCAGAAGGGCACGCGGACCTCGAGACCGGCGGCCATGCTGAGCCGGTCCTTGCGGTCGAGCAGGGCGGGCAGCCAGCGGGTGAGGTGCAGGTGGCTGATCTCGCGCATGCGGCGTTCCCGCGGGGAGTCGCCGGGCAGGTGCTCGACCTCGCGGAGGGCCTCCTGGTAGCGGTCCACGCGGTACTGCTCGAAGCGGGTGGCCGTGCGGAAGGCCGGGGCGAGCAGCTCGGGGGTGATGAGCTGCATGCGGCTGAGCCAGGGGAACGCCGCCGCCTCGATGACCGCCGGGTCGTGGAACCAGGCGTAGCCGCCGAACACCTCGTCGGCCGACTCCCCGGACAGGGCGACCGTGGAGTGCTCGCGTATCCCGCGGAACAGCAGGTGCAGGGAGGTGTCCACGTCGCCGAAGGTGTACGGCAGGTCGTGGGCGCGCAGGACGGCGTCGCGGTTGGCGTCCCGGGTGAGCTCATCGGCGGAGAGTTCGATGAGGCGGTGGTCGGTGCCGATGTGCCGGGCGGCTTCGAGGGCGTAGGGGGAGTCGCGCTCGGGCCGGAACTCGCTGGCCTTGAAGTCGGCTTCGCTGCCGGTGAAGTCCACCGCGAAGGACCGTACGGGGGGTTCGCCGGCGCGGGCCTGCACCCGGGCGGCGAGCGCGGTGAGCACGGTGGAGTCCAGTCCGCCGGAGAGCAGGGTGCACAGCGGTACGTCGGTGACCATCTGGCGGGAGACGGTGTCCTCCAGCAGGGCCCGGACGGTGTCCGCCGTGGTGCCGGCGTCGTCCTCGTGCGGCTGCCGCCCGAGGCTCCAGTACCGCTCGACCCTGAGCCCGTCGCGGTCGTAGGCGGCGACGCAGCCCGGCGGCACTTCCTCGACGTCCCGGTAGGGGGTGACGCCCGGCGACTTCATCAGGCCGAGGAGGTCGGCGAGTCCCTGGCTGTCGAGCCGGGCCCGGAAGCGCGGGTGGGCGAGGATCGCCTTGGGTTCGGAGCCGAACAGGACACCGCTGCCGAGGCGCGCGACGTAGAGGGGCTTGATGCCGAGGCGGTCGCGGACCAGGAGGAGACGCTGGGCGCGCTCGTCCCACAGGGCGAAGGCGAACATGCCGTTGAGGCGCCCGACGAAGTCCTGGCCCCACTGGAGGTAGGCGCGCAGGACGACCTCGGTGTCCGAGCGGGTGCGGAAGGTGTGACCCAACCCACGGAGTTCTTCGCGGAGTTCGCGGAAGTTGTACACCTCGCCGCTGTAGCTGAGCACGACGGCCGGGCCTTCCCCGGCGGCCCGGTCCGCCTCCGCGGGGGCCGTCATCGGCTGCCGGCCGCCTTCGAGATCGATGATCGCCAGCCGGCGGTGTCCGAGGACCGCGTGCGTACCGGCGTGGATTCCGGCGGCGTCGGGGCCTCGGCAGGCCATGGTCCGCACCATGGGTTCGACGCCGTCCACCTCCGAAGTGAGGTCCTGGCCGACGTCGGCCCAGCCTGCGATTCCGCACATGAGAAAGCTCCAACCGGATTCGGATGAGGGTTGCGGACTGCCGGGGAAAACGGCGTGCGGTATGCGCTCCAACAGGGCACGAAACCCGCTGTTCGGGTTCGATTAACCGCGACTTCAAAACGCTGCCGGATTCACCTCGGCGCTCGTAGAGACTAGGCCCGGAAATCAACTCGGGCAACGTACTGAGGAGTAGGCGCATTACCTCACCACCGTGGCCGTCGATTTTCGGTCGCATATGGCTAGTTGAGCCCCCCAGGGGCGGTTGCACCGCCCACCTTTAGTGCTATACGTTCGCTGTGGGTCGGGCTTCCGGGCCCCGCCACAGAGCCTTGAGCTGTGGCTTCCCGACCCCTCGCAGGGCCGCCCGTCGAGACCTACGTCACGGGCCGCGCACGGTCCCCGTCCCCTCCCGGCTGTGCGCAAGCGATAAGCGATTAATGAGCGAGGTTCGTGTGATCCTGCACACCGAAAAACGCCAGGCATTACTCCGTGAGGCACAGGCCGAGATACGGGAGAACCAAGGCCGCATCCCGGTCGGCGACTTCTACGCCAGAAAGCTCTCCGCAGCCTGGCGACGCGCGCGCGGAACAAGGGCATACGGCCCCGGTGAGGACCGGGACGATATCGGGGAGTTCTCCCTGGAGCGTTTCCGGGACCTGCCCGTGACGCCGCGTGAGTCGCTCAAGGCGCAGCCCCTGCGCTATGCGGCCGTGTCGCCGACCGAGGCCTCGAAGTACTACGAGACCACCGGCACGACGGGACAGCCCACGCCCACCCCGCGCCTGGCCGAGGACACCATCTGGAACACCGTCTCGGTCGCCGAGGCCTGGCGTCCGCTCCTGGGAGCCGACGAGCGGGTGGTGATCCTCCTGCCGTCCGACGTCGTTCCGGTGGCGGATCTGGTCTCCGGGGTCTGCGAGTACCTGGACCTCGCGCACATCCGGGCCTACCCGTTCGCCACCGGCATCACCGGCTGGGACCGGCTGGAGGCGATGTGGCGGACCTTCCGCCCCACGACCGTCTTCGTCGCCCCCGGCGTGGCCCTGCAGTTCACCCGGCTGCTGGCGCAGCGCGGGCAGCTGGACGAGCTCAGCTCCTCGGTCGACCGGCTGATGCTGCTCGGCGAGGTCAACACCCCGCCCTTCCGCACCCGGCTGGGCCAGTGGTGGAACGCCGACGCCCACGACGCCAGTTACGGCAGCACGGAGACCGGCACGCTGGCCGCCGCCTGCGCGCACGGCCGCCAGCACCTGCTGCCGGCCGCCACCTACTTCGAACTCGCCACGCCCGAGGGCGTCGTCCCGCTGCACGACCGGGGCGGCCACGACCAGGGGCGGCTCGTCGTCACCCCCCTCAACGCACACGCCCGGCCCCTGCTGCGGCTCGACACCGGCGACGAGGTGTCCGTCGCGACGGACTGCCCGTGCGGCAGCGCGGCGCCCCGGATCACCGTCCACGGACGCGCCAGCGACGGCCTCCGGGTGCGCGGCGCACCGCTGTCGGTGCGCGCCGTGGAGGAGGTCGTCTACGGCGTCACCGACGCCACCGGCTACCTGCTGGAGGTGGACAGCGAGGGCACCTACGCCCGGCTCCTGCTGGAGCGCGGGGTCGGCACCGGGCGCGACCGCGAGCCCGAGGAGTGCCGGCGCGTCCAGGCCCGGTCCGAGGAACTGCTCGGACTGCGCTGGGACGGGGTGGTGTTCGTCAACTCCCTGCCCGCCAACACCAAGAGCGGCGCCTCGCAGAAGAGCTGGAAGCGGTCCAACATCCGGGAAGTGGAGGCCGTGCGATGACCGCCACCGTGACGACCGCCCCGCGCGCCCCGCAGGGCGAGGGCGTGTCCGGCGGGGAACCCGACCTGTGGTGCACCTACGCCGCCGTGCGGACCCTGGCCTGGCTGGACCGCACCGACAGCGTCGCCGACCCGGACGGCACGGCCGCCTACCTGAGCGGCCGGCGCAACGCCGACGGCGGGTACGCCTGGAGCCGGGGCATGCTCTCCGACGCGTGGGCCACCTTCTACTGCACCCAGGCGCTGCGCGACATGGGCCGCCCGGTGCCCGCCGTCGAGGCCACGGCCCGCTGGGTGGAGCGCACCTGGTCCGGCGAGGCGTACGCGATGCTCCCGGGACAGGCCCCGGACGTGTGGGCCACCCACTTCTCCGCCCGCACGGCCGTCGAGCTGTGCGGCGGCCCGGTGCCCGACCGTGCCCGCCTGCTGGACTGGCTGAGCCGGCTCCAGTGCGCCGAGGGCGGTCTGAGCTGGTCCCCGGAGGACGCACGGCGCGGCAAGGCCGACGTACGGGCCTGCTACTACGGGGTGATGGCCTGGCGGGCCGCCACGGACAACGGTGCCTCGGGAGCACCCCCGTGGGACGTGGAGGCGCTCGCCGCCTGGCTGCGTGACCGCCAGGGCGAGGAGGGCGGCTTCCGTTTCGCGCCCGCCGCCGAGGTGCCCTGCCTGTGGGCCACGTACCGGGCCGTGGGCGCGCTCGCGGCGCTCGGCCGGGCGCCGCGCGATCCCGACGGCTGCCAGGCGTGGGTCATGGGCCTGCGCGGTCCCTCCGGCGCCTTCGTGCGCTGGGAGGGGTACGACGTCGAGGACGTGTGGGCCTCCTTCTGTGCCGTGGGCACGCTCAAGGCGCTCGGCGCGCCGCTCGCCCCGGTCGCCGACGCCGTCACGTCCCGCATCGCCGAACTCGCCTGTTCCGGGGGCGGCTACACCTACCGGGAGCCGCGGGACGCGGCGGACGCACTGTCCACCGCCGCCGCCGTGCTCTCGGCCGGCCCCGCGGACCCGCACCCGGACGGGGTGCGCTGGCTGGAGGGCTGCCAACTGCCCAACGAGGGCGGCGTGATGTACATGCCGGGCCGGGGCAGCGAGGTGCGCTGCACCCTGTGGGCCCTCGCGGCCGGGGCGTTCGCCGGCGACCGTGCCGCCCGGCACCGGATCGCCGACTGGCTGGCCGACCTCCAGAACGGCGACGGCGGGTTCGGCTACTGGGAGGGGCGCGGGTCCGACATGGTGTCCACAGCTGCGGCCGTGGAGACGGCGGCCCTCCTCGGCGGAGCGGACGAGGCCGGTCTCGACGGGCTCGGCCTGGACCTCGCCGGCGTCCTCTCCTTCGTCGAATCCTGCCGCAGCACCGGGGGCGAGCCGTTCACGCACGGCAACGTGCCGGGCGCCGAACCGGGCCTGCGCCCGGCGCTCCAGGCCCAGCGCGTCCGGCTGCTCCTGGGCCCCGGCTTCGCCCCGCGCGCCGAGGCCCAAGAGGCCGTCGGCGCCCTGCTAGACCGGCATCGCGTGCGCGGCGGCGGCTACGCGGGCGAGGGCAACCGGGTGCCCGACCTGCTGTCCACCTACGAGGCGGTCCTGGCGGCCGACCGGGCCGGACTCGCCCTCGACACCGGGCACGTCTCCGCGTTCCTCGACCGGGTGCGCGGCGCCGACGGCACCGCGTGGAGCCCGCTGGCACCCGGCAGCGGCGGACCGCTCGCCGACTGTCTCGGCAACCTGCTCGCCCGGCGCCTGACCGCGGGCCCCGGCGCGCTGCCGGCCCTCGCCCTGTCCTGAACGCCGAACCGGCCGAACCGCCGAACCGCCGAACCGGCCGAACCGGCCGAACCGGCCGAACCGCCAACCGGAGGCCTCGTGCCCACCATCACCATCCGTACCCCCGAACTCCCCGTCCCCCGCCGTCGCGCCGTGGCGCTGCGTCTCACCCGCTGGCTCACCGCCGAGGGCGTCCAGGCCGGTCATGTCGTCGTGCGCTTCGAGCCCACCGAGGACGGCACCGTCTTCTCGGGCGGGATGCCGGTCGAGGCCCTGCCGCACGAGACGGACGGCAGTGGCCCGCGCCACGCGTCCGTGACGGTCTGTGTGGGCCCCGACCGCGACGACGCCTTCCGCGACGGGCTCGCCCGGTGCATCACCGAGGCGCTCGGCGCCGACGCCCGAACTCCCTTCTGCTACCTGGAGTTCCGCCCCACCTCCCCCTCCGACGTCTACCTCGGCGCCGGCGAACGGATGCGCCGGGCCGACGGCACGGCCGTGGAGCCCGCGCCGGCCGCCGCCGTCTGACCACCCCGGGACGACACCGCACACCGCACCCCGCACCACCGGCAAGGAGTACGACCATGACCACGACCACGACCACGACCGTCCCCTCCCCCGAAGAGATCCACGACCGCACGCGCTCCGTCCTGGCCACGCGTATCGGCGACGCCTTCACCGACGTCCCCTCCGACGCCGACCTCCAGCAGGCCCTCGGCGAGCGCTACGACAGCCTCACCGCCATGGAGTGCATCTCCGCCGTGGAGAGCGAGTTCGGGATCGAGGTGGACTTCGTCGCCGACGACGTCCGCTTCTGGTTCTCCAGCGTGGAGCGAATGGTGCGCTTCACCCACGAGCGGCTGGAGGACACGGCGGCCCTCGGGCTGGGGAGCTGACCGTGCCGGACATCGCCTTCGCCACCTCCGGCAGCACCGGCCCGCCGGTGACCTGGCTGCGCACCGAGGAGCAGTTGCACGCCGAGGTGACCGTCGTGCACGAGGCGGTGCTGGGCTCCGCCCGGTTCGGCCGCATCGTGTCCTACGCGCCCCCCGGCCACCTCTACGGCCGGCTGTACGGGCGCGAGCTGCCCCGGCTCGCGGACGTCCCGGTGACCGGCCTGTGGGACGAGCCGCTCACCGTGCCGCCGCTCGACGACGGCGTCCCCACGCTGCTGGTCTGCCTGCCCTCCACCTGGCAGCTGCTGGCCCGGCACGTCCCGGCACTGGCGCGGCACGGCCGGGTGACGGCCCTGCACAGCACCGGCCCCGCCACACCGGCCGCCCACCACGTCGCCGGACGCCTCGCGGACACCGGCTTCCGGGCGCATGAACTCCTCGGCTCCACCGAGACCGGGGCCGTCGCCCACCGCCCCGTCGCCGGCGAGCGGACGGCCGGCCTCCCCTGGCGTCTGCTGCCCGACGTGGAGATGCTGCCCGGCTCCGCCGCCGACGGTGACGCGACGGCCCGGTGCCTGCGGGTCGCAAGTCCTCGGCTTGCCTGCCGGGCCGGTACCGAAGCAGCCCCGGTCGACTGGGAGTTGCCCGACCTCGTCGCACCGGCGGGCCCGCGCTCCTTCCACCACCTGGGGCGGGCGTCCCGGCTGGTCAAGGTGAACGGCGTGCGCTGCGACCTGGCGCGCGTGGAGGACCTGGCGCGCGCCCGCTGCCCCGGCCTGGACGTCGTCTGCGCGCCCGTCAGCGACCCCGTACGGGGAGAGCACTACGAGGTGTTCTACGCGGCGCCCGGACCGGTCGACCCGTCGGCCGTGCGCCGCAGTCTGGGCCGGCTCCCCTCGGGGCTGCCCGCGCCGCGCGCCGTGCACCGCGTTCCCCGCATCCCCCGCAGCTCCACCGGCAAGGTCCGCACCGCCGAACTCACCGCCGCACGCACCGCCCAGGAGTCCGAGCATGTCTGACGCCCCCGCCCCGCAGGACGCCATCACCAGCTACGCGCGGCAGGCGCGCTGGACCGCCGAGCCCCCGGCGCCGCAGCCCGGCGCACCGATGTCGCTGCCGTTGCCGGAGCGGGTGACGGCCCGCGCCCGGGACACGCTGACCGCCGAGGAGTGGCGCACCGAGGAGACCGCCTGGTCGGACCTGGCGGACGCCCGCTACCGGGCGTGCGTCCACCGCGCCCCGCTCGACGCGGACGCCGCACCGGTGCGCGTGGGGGTGAAGGACACCGTGGACGTGGCCGGCTTCCCCACCCGGCTGGGGCTGCGCGGCCACCGCCACCACGCCCGGGTCTCGAACCCGGCGATCGCCGCCCTGCCGTCACGACACGCGGCCGTGACCGCCAAGGTCGTCACCACCGAACTCAACATCGGGGTGGGGTCGGAGTGCGTCAACCCCTACGTTCCGCAGATCGACCCCGGCGGCTCCAGCACCGGCACGGCCGTGTCGGTGGCCGCGAACATCTGCGACATCGGCCTGGGCACGGACGTGCTGGGTTCGGTGCGCTGGCCGGCCGGGCAGTGCGGCACGGTGGGACTGCGGATGACGCAGCGCGCCTCGCTGCTGGAGGGCGTCTTCCCGCTCTCCCCGCCCATGGACGCCCTCGGCTGGGCCACCCGCAGCGCGGCTGACCTGGCGTACCTGTGGCCGCTCCTCGGACTCGACCGGCTCGGCGCCCAGCGCCCGGCCGCCGAAGGCCCGTACCGCATCGGCGTCGTCGCGAACGTCGACGGGCCCGAGGGGACCTGCGGCCCCGTCATGCGCCGGGCGCTGGAGACGGCATGCGGGCGGCTGGAGGCGAGCGGCCAGCGGCTCGACGCGGTCCGGCTCGACGACCTGTGGGCGCTGCGCGGCCCCGCCTGGGAGCTGTGCGCGCGTCAGGCCTGGGACGCCTACCAGGTGTGGCGGCCCTGGGTGCCCGCCGACCTGCACGAGACCACCCGCGGCGCGCTGGAGGTGGGTGCGAAGGTCCAGGACGACCGCTACGCCTGGATCCTGGAGCGGCTGGCCCACACCCGCGCCACGGTCGAGGGCGACTTCGACGCCGCGGGTGTCGACGCCTGGCTGCTGCCCCTGGACCCGGCCGCACCCCCGGACCTCGCCACCGCCGACGCCCGGGTGTCGACCATCCCCGCCCCGGGAGACCCCGACTACGACCTGCGCGTGGCCTACACCCCGCTCGCCAGCTTCGCCGGACTGCCCGCGCTCACCATGCCGGTCGCCCGGGACGAGCGCGGCGCGCCGCTGTGCGTCCAGCTGATCGCCCGCCGCGACCACGAACCGCTGCTGATCCGGCTGGCCGGGCTGCTGGAGGAGGCGGTCGGCCCGCTCGGCTTCCGGCCCAGCTGAAACGGGGGCCGCCCGAGGCCCGCACATCCGCCAACGCCAGGACGACGGAAGGCATGCATGCCCCTCCCCCGCTCATCCGACGACCGCCCGTCACCCGACACCCTGGTGCGTGACCTGCTGGACCGCAGCACCGCCCCGCTGGAACCGACGGCCGCCGAGCAGGACCGCATGGCGGCGGCCCACCGCACACTGGTCGGCCTCGACGGCTCCCGGCGCGTCTACGGGGTCACCCACGGCTTCGGCCCGCTGGTGGACCATGCGGCCGACCCCGACCCGGCCCGCCAGGGCACCGCGCTCATCTCCCACCTGGCGACCGGACAGGGCGACCCGCTGCCGCCGGACGTCACCCGCACCATGGTCTGGCTGCGGCTGCGCGGCATGGCGCTCGGGCACTCCGCCGTCGCGCCTGAGACCTGGCGGCGTCTGGCCGATCTGGTGAACGCGGGCTTCGTCCCCGTGGTGCCGGGCGAGGGCAGCCTGAGCGCGAGCGGCGACCTGGTGCCGCTGGCGCACGCGGCCCTGGCATTCTCCGCGGACGGCGCGGGGGTCGGTGCTCAGGCATGGCGCCGGGACGCCGGGGGCGGGTGGCGGCGCGAGGACGCGTCCGCCGTGCGGGCCGCCCTGGGGCTGCCGCCCGTCGAGTGGGAGGCGCGGTCCGCGCTCGCCTTCGTCAACGGCAGCAGTGCCTGCCTGGCCCGCGCCCTGCACACCCACCGGGAACTCGGCGCGCTCACCCGGGCCGCCGCGGCGGTCACCGGCCGTACGGCCGCGCTGCTCGGCGCCTCGGGCGAACCCTACGAGGACGCCCTGCAGCGGGTGCGCAACCAGGCCGGGCAGCGCACGGCCGCCGCGTGGATCCGGGCCGAACGCGCCGCCTCGGGCGCCGGGACCGGCACCGCGCCCGGCCCGGACCGCCCGCTCCAGGAACGCTATTCGCTGCGGTGCGCCCCACAGGTCCTCGGAGCCGTACTGGACCAACTGGACCTCCAGGGCTCGGTCCTGGCCGACGAGGCCGGGGGATGCAGCGACAACCCCGTGCTCGTCGACGGCACCGTGCTGCACGGCGGCAACTTCCACGCCGCGCCCGTGGCGTTGGCCTGCGAGACGCACGCCTCGTGCGCGCACCAGGTCGCCTATCTGCTGGAGCGGCAGCTCGCCCTCGTGCTGGACCCGGCCGTCAACGGCGGGCTGCCCCCGCTGCTGACCCCGCGGCCCGGGGCCGGGAGCGGCTTCGCCGGGGTGCAGATCGCGGCGAGTTCCCATCTGGGCCGGCTGCGTCAGCTGGGCCATCCGGCGTCCTTCACCGCCGTACCGACCAATCTGCACAACCAGGACCAGGTGCCGCTCGCCCTCAACAGCGCCAACGCCGTCGCCGAGATGACCGAACGGGCCTGGTGGATCCTCGGCTCCCTGCTCCTCGCGGTCAACCAGCTCGCCCACCTGACCGGGCACCGGGACCGGCCTGAGGGGCGGCTGTGGCGGGAGCTGCGGGAGGAGTTCCCGCCCGTGGACCAGGACCGGCCGCTCGCACAGGAGATCACCCGGGCCGCCGGACTGGCCCGGAGCCGCTTCCTGCCGCTCGCCACCGACTCCCACCCTGCCTCCGCCTCCGACACCGACGCCGACCCCGCCGCTCCCGGCGCCGACTCCGATCCCGCCGCCGCTCCCGGCGCCGCTCCCGATGCCGACGTCACGGACACCGGCCGCACCGTCGCCGCCGTGTGACGCCGTCGACCGCCGGCAAGGCCGGGGCCGCCGGGCTCTCCCCTGCTGCCCCAACCGCACACCACCGCCCATTACTTCGGTCCGGCCCCCGAGCCGGACGCCGCCCCGCCCGATGGAGGAAGACCATGACCGCCACGCGCCTGCTGCTGCCGGCCCGGGCCCTTCAACAGCCCGAGTGGGCCTCGCTCGACGAACTCAAGGACGTCCTGCTCTCCCTGGAGGCGAAACCTCCCCTGGTGGACACCACCGCCTGCACCGACCTCACCGCCGAACTCGGGCGGGCCGCCCGGGGCGAGGCCTTCGTGCTCCAGGCCGGGGAGTGCGCCGAACGGTTCGCCGACGCCAACCCCGAGACCGTCCTCGCCAAGGCGGACCAGCTGCACCGGCTGGCGGACGAGTTCACGGACGCCTGCGGTCTGCCCACCGTCCGGATGGGGCGGATCGCCGGGCAGTACGCCAAACCGCGCTCGAACCCGACCGAGACCCTCTCCGACGGCACGGCGCTGCCCGTCTACCGGGGGGACGCGGTCAACGCCCCCGAGCCCACCCCGGCGGCTCGCACCGCGCTGCCGTCCCGGCTGCTGCTCGCGTACCGGAACGCCGGCAACACCCTGAGCACCCTGCTCGAACGGGACCTGGGCCTGGCCGGGCGGACGGCGCCCCAGCGCACCTACGCGGGACACGAGGCGCTGCTCCTGGAGTACGAGCAAGCCCTCGTCCGCCCCGACGCGGACGGGGGCCGCTACGGCTCCTCCGGCCACTTCCTGTGGATCGGCGACCGGACCCGCCAGCCGGACCACCAGCACGTGCAGTTCGCGGCGTCGGTCAGCAACCCGGTCGGCGTCAAGATCGGCCCCAAGGCATCGCCCGAGGAGATCCGCACGCTGGTGCGGATGCTCGGTGACCGGCGCCGACCCGGCAGGCTCTCCCTGATCGTGCGCATGGGCCGGGAGCAGATCGTCCCGCGCCTGGCCTCCGTGCTGAGGGCACTCGGAGACGATGCCGCCGGTGTCGCCTGGATCTGCGATCCGATGCACGGCAACACCCGGACCAACGGCGCCGGTCAGAAGAGCCGTGCGGTCGACGACGTCATGACGGAGATCGAGGGCTTCGTGTCGGCCCTGCACGCCCACGGCCTGCGGCCGGCCGGTCTGATGCTGGAGACGGCCCATCGCCCCGTCACCGAGTGCGTCGACACGGCGGCGGAACTGGCCTCCCCCACGCCGCTGCCCCACTACGAGTCGGCCTGCGACCCGCGGCTGAGCCCGCGCCAGGCCCGCCAGGTGGTGGCCCGCACGGCGGCACTGCTGTGAGGCGCCGCGGCACCCAAGAACCTCCGAGGGAAACCCCCGGAGACAACCCCCGGAAAGAACTACCAGGAAAGAGGACACAGCACATGGAGTTCCGCCGGCTCGGCCAGAGCGGCCTCGTGATCAGCGAGATCGCCTACGGAAACTGGATCACCCACGGTGCCCAGATCGACGAGGAGGCGGCGCACGCCTGCGTGCGGGCCGCGCTCGACGCGGGCATCACCACGTTCGACACGGCCGACGTGTATTCCGAGACCCGCGCCGAGACCGTGCTCGGCAAGGCACTCGCCGGTCAGCGACGCGAGGGCCTCGTGCTCTCCACCAAGGTCTGCCACCCGGTGGGCCCCGGCCCCAACGACCGCGGCCTGTCCCGCAAGCACGTCATCGAGGGCTGCGAGGGATCGCTGCGCAGGCTCGGCACGGACTACGTCGACGTCTACTACGCGCACCGCTACGACCCGGCCGTTCCGCTGGAGGAGACCATGCTCGCCTTCGCGGACCTGGTCCGCTCGGGCAAGGTCCTCTACGTCGGGGTGAGCGAGTGGACCGCCGAGCAGATCAGCCGCGCGGCCGGCCTCGCCCGGGAGCTGCGCGTCCCGCTGGTCGCCAGCCAGCCGCAGTACTCGATGCTGTGGCGGGTCATCGAGTCGCAGGTCGTGCCCGCCTGCGAGCGGGAGGGCCTGGGGCAGGTCGTCTGGTCGCCCCTGGCCCAGGGCATCCTGAGCGGCAAGTACCGGCCGGGCACCGCGGCGCCCTCGGACTCCCGGGCGGGCACCGAGGCCGGCAAGGGCTTCGTCGACATGCTGGTCGGCCACTGGATGAAGGACGAGGGAGCCCTGCGGGCCGTCCAGGAGCTGGGCCCGGTCGCCTCGGACCTCGGCCTGACGATGAGCCAGCTCGCCATCGCGTGGGTCCTGCAGAACCCGTCCGTCTCCGCGGCCATCATCGGCGCGAGCCGTCCCGAGCAGGTCAAGGAGAACGCCGCGGCCTCCGGCGTACGCCTGGAGCAGGCCGTGCTGGACCGCATCGACGAGATCCTCTCGGCGTACATCGTGCGCGACCCCGCGAGGACGGGCTGAACACGGCGCCCCCCCAACGGGGAAACGAGAAGGGAGCCGGAACAACGAGGAGGCGATGTGAGCGACACGAGCGACCGGAACGGCGTACGGGAGTCCGGCGCGCCGAGGTCGGCCGGGCGGGCGGTGATCGTGACCGGTGGCAGCCGCGGGCTGGGGCGGGAGACGACGCTCCGGCTCGCCGCGCAGGGGTGTGACCTCGCCGTGTGCGGCCGCGACGCCGCCTCTCTGGAGGCGGTGGCCAAGGAGGTGCGTGCCCGGTACGGGCGCTCCCTCCACACCGCGCGGCTGGACGTGCTCGACGAGTCCGCCCTCGCGGCGTTCGTGCGGGACTCGGCGGCCCGGCTGGGCCGGTTGGACGGCCTGGTGGCCGTCGCGGGCGGCGCGCGCGGCGCGGATCTGCGCGGCACGGACGCGTCCGACTGGGACCTGACATGCCGGCTCAACGTCACCCATCCGGCGATCGCCCTGCGCGAGGCCGCCGATCACCTGGCCGGCACAGGGGGCAGCGCCGTGCTGGTCTCCTCCGTCTCGGGATGGAAGCCCGCTCCGCCCGCGCAGTACGCGGCGGCCAAGGCCGCGCAGATCCACATGGCCTCGTCCCTGGCCCGCGAGCTGGGGCCACGAGGTGTCCGGGTCAACTGTGTGTCGCCCGGTTCCATGCTGATCGAGGGCAAGGGCTGGGCGAGGCTCCGGGACGAGGACCCGCGGGCCTACGGCGAGTTCGAGAAGGAGTTCCCCGGCGGCCGCCTGGTCGATCCGCGGGACGTCGCCGAGGTGATCGCCTTCCTGCTCTCGGACGGAGCGCGGGCCGTCAACGGCGCGAACATCCCGGTGGACGGCGGCCAGAACGCGCCCAGCGCCTACGGATACTGAGGCGCACCGGACGCGGCACGGCTCCCCCGAGGACCCCCCGGGAGAGCCGTGCCGACGCGGTCCGGCTTGCCTGCCGGAGACGGTCCTGCTCAGCCCTGCACCGTGTGGTCGAGGCCCTCGTGCCCCACATGGGAAACACCCCGCACGTTCAGCTCGTCCTGCACGTCGTCGAGCAGTTCGCGCAGCAACTCGGCGAGTGCCTCGCGCCGCTTAGGGCCGAGGCGTTCCAGCAGCTGCGCCTCACGGGCGAGCACCTTGTCGACCGTGCGCTCCACCAACGCGTGTCCGGCCGGGGTCAGTTCGACCAGCACCGCGCGGCTGCGGCCGGGGGCGGGGCGGCGCGTGACCAGGTTGTCGCGCTCGGCGCGCGCGACCCGCTGGGAGATGGCGCCCGCGGTCACCAGGGAGTGCCCGGCGAGGTCCCGGGTGCTCAGGGTGTAGGGCGGCCCGCTGCGGCGCAGCACGCTGAGCAGATCGAGCGTGGCCGGATCGACTCCCGCCTCCGCGAGGACCCGTCGGCGGTCGTCGCCGAAGTGCTTGGCGAGCTGCCAGATTCTCGTGACCACGCCGATGGAGCCGACCGGGGTCTGGGGCCGCTCGCGGCTCCAGGCAGCCGCGATGGCGTCCGCCGGGTCCTCTCCCGCCGGCCGGCGATCGCTGTCCTCTGATGCCGTCATGGGCTCACCCTTCACACTGACCTGCTACATTTAGACCTGAATTTAGCACTAAACAAGCGCGCTTCAGCGCACGTTCGAAACCGAGTGGTGATATGCGCACAGAGACACGGAAAGCGAGTCCGACGGCAGGTGCCGAGGCCGGGGCCGCCACCGCGACCGGCCCGCCCCGAGCCTCCGGGCGGGACTGGGCGGGACTCACCGTGGTCCTGCTCGCGATGTTCATGAGCCAGATCGACATGTTCATCGTGAACGTCGCGGCTCCGGGCATCCAGGCGGACCTGAACGCCGGGTTCGGCCAACTCCAGTTCGTGATCGACGGTTACGTGATCGCCTACGCAGCGGGCATGGTAACCGGCGGCCGGCTCGGCGACCGGATCGGCCGCAAGCGCACCTTCCAGTACGGCGTGGCCACCTTCACCCTGACGTCCCTGCTGTGCGCGCTCGCGCCCAGCCCAGCCACGCTGATCGCGGCCCGGGTGCTCCAGGGCCTGTCGGCCGCGGTGATGACTCCGCAGGTGCTCTCGCTCATCCGGGCCGTCTTCGTGCACGAGCGCGACCGCGCCCGGGCCGTCGGCGCCTACGGTGCCTCCATCGGCGCCGGTGTCATCGCCGGTCTGGTCGGCGGCGGTCTGCTGCTCGACCTCGACGTGGCCGGCCTGGGCTGGCGCATGATCTTCCTGATCAACGTGCCGATCGGCGCGGCGATCCTGTGCGCGGCCGTACCCGCCGTCACCGAGAGCCGCAGCGCCGACCTGCCGCGGCTCGACATCACCGGCGCCGTCTTCACCGCCGTGCTGCTGCCCCTCGTGCTCATCCCGCTGATCCTCGGCGGTGAGCACGGCTGGCCCTGGTGGACGTACGTCTGCTTCGCCCTCAGCGCGGCCGGCACCCTGGCCTTCCTGCGGTGGGAGCGCCGGACGGAGTCCCGGGGCAACGACCCGCTGCTGCCGAGCCGGCTGCTGCGGGCCAGGGGCTTCCCGCTCAGCATGGGCACGGTACTGCTGTTCTTCTCCGGCAACGCCGGGCTGTTCCTGGTCCTCACCTACCACCTCCAGTCCGGCCTCCGGCTGACGCCGCTGGCCGCGAGCATGGTCTTCGTGCCGCTCGGCCTCGGCTTCATCGCCGCCTCCGCGGCCTGCCGCAGGCTCGCCGCCCGGTTCGGCATCGGGGTGTCGGTGGCGGGCGGCCTGGTCATGGCGGCCGGTCTCGCCGCCGTGCCCGCCGTCACCGGCCTGGAGAGCACGAGCCAGGCGATCGGGCTCGCCGCGGTGATGGGCGTCTCCGGATTCGGGCAGGGCCTGGTCGTCGCACCGCTGGTGGACACCGTCCTCTCCCGGGTCCACCCGGACGACGCGGGCGCCGGGTCGGGTGTGCTGAACACCGTCACCCAGGCGGGCATGGCCTTCGGGGTAGCCGTCATCGGGGCCCTGTACCGCGGCTTCCTGGGGACCAATCCCCAGGCACCGGGTCCGGACACCGGCATGGCGGACTTCGCGGACGCCTTCGACCTCACCGCCTACGTCCTCGCGGCACTCGCCGTCGGCACGGCACTGCTCGCCGTCCGGCTGGGCCGCGTCCCCGCGAGCGTGGAAACGGCGGGCGCGGGCGCCGAGGGCGGCCGAGGCCCCACCGGCGGGGAGAAGCCCGCCGGCGTGGAGGGTCCCTCCGGCGTGCGGGAGCCCACCGGCGTAGAGGGTCCCTCCGGCGTGCGGGACACCGGCGTAGAAGAACCCGCGGTCACCGACACCGGCCGATAGCCACCGCCCGCGGCAGCCGGTCCGGCACCCGCCGGGCCGGCTTCCGGGTGCCGTCTTCGAAGCCGACCGTGCCTCAGGCGTCGCCGTACGCTTCCCCGCCCGGTTCGAAGCCGGCCGTTCCGGCGGTCGCGTCGGCGAGCCACGCCCGGAAGGCCTCCACATCGGCGTCCGGAAGGGCGATCTCGATCGTGACCGCCTCCCCGTAGCGGACGTCCCGCACCTCGCGCCCCGTGGTCCGCAGGTCGTTCTCCACCTTGCCGGCCCGCTGGTGGTCGACGGTGACCGTGGCCAGCCGGAACCGGCGGCGGGTGCGCGTGCCGAGGGTGTCCAGGGCCTCGCCGACCGCCCCGCCGTACGCCCGGATGAGTCCGCCCGCGCCGAGCTTGACCCCGCCGAAGTAGCGCGTGACGACGGCGACGACGTACCGCATGTCGCGGCGCAGCAGCATCTGCAGCATGGGGACGCCGGCGGTGCCGCCGGGTTCGCCGTCGTCGCTCGCCTTCTGGACGGAGGCGTCGGCGCCGATGACGTAGGCCCAGCAGTTGTGGGAAGCGTCGGCGTGCTCCTTGCGGACCGTGGCGATGAAGTCCTGCGCCTCCCGCTCGGTGGCCGCCGGGGCGAGGGCGCACAGGAAGCGGGAGCGGTTGACCTCGGTCTCGTGCACGCCGGCGCGGGCGACCGTGCGGTATTCGTCCTGCATCCGGCCACCCTATGCGCGGTCCCGGGGACGGGCCGGACCGGCCCGGGGCTACTTCTTCTCGCCCCGCGGCACGGTCATGGACGTGAGCAGCGCGGTGCCCGGGGTGAGGGCCCGCCAGGACGTGCCGTACCAGGACAGGACGGCGACGGCCGACGTCGGGAACTTGGTGCGCACCCGCTCCAGCGTGTCGTCGAGGCCGTCACCGGCGAGCGCCAGGACGAGTTCTTCCAGGCCCGGGTTGTGCCCGATCAGCAGCAGTGTCTCCACCTCGGCGGACACCTCGTGCACGACGGCCAGCAGACCGGCGGGACTCGCGGCGTACAGGCGCCGGTCGAACCGGACCGGCGGGGGCGTGCCCCACTCGGCGGCGGCCAGTTCCCAGGTCCGGCGGGCGCGTACGGCGGTGGAGCACAGCGCGAGGTCGGGCAGGCGGTCGGCCTCGGCCAGGGCCCGCCCGGCCGCGGGGGCGTCACGGCGGCCGCGCGGGGCCAGCGGGCGCTCGTGGTCGGCGACGTCCAGGGGCCAGGCGGACTTGGCGTGCCGCAGCACGACCAGGCGGCGCAGCGGGCCGGCTCCGGCGCGCTCCATCATGACGGGGCTCCCAGGTCGCGGGTGAGTTCGAGGGCGAGGAGCCGGTCGGCATAGGCGTACGTCTCGAACCGGGCGCCGTCCGGCAGGTCCGGCTCGTTCTCCACGCCCCGCAGCACGTCCAGCACCCGTGGCACGTCCAGATCGTCGTCCCAGGCGTCGCGCAGCCGCCCGCGCACGTCGTCGGGCACGGGCCGGGAGGGCCGCCGGGCCCAACGGGCGACCGCGCCGCGCCACCGGGCGAGGGTGGCCTCGGCCTCGCGCAGGACGTCGGCCTCCAGCCGGACGGGGGCGTTGTGGTGCCGGGTGAACAGGGCGAGGCGCAGGACGGCGGGTTCGACACCGCCCAGCGGTCCCGGTCCCACCGACTGGCCGCTCGCCGGGTCCGGCTCCGCCGGCTCACCGGCCGACGGGCCCGACGTCACCGACTCGCGCGCCGCCGACTCGCTCAGCGGCAGGTCCGACGCCACCGACTCGCGCGTCGCCGACTCGCTCAGCGGCAGGTCCGAGCCCACCGACGCGCCGACCGACGTGGCCGGTCCGGTCGTCTCGACAGGCGCGACAGCGATCCGCACCCCGTCGGGGGTCGCCCCGCCCTCGGCGGTGACATGGACGACCTGGGCCTCGCCGAGTCCGGCGCTGACGTCGGGGCTGTCCTCGAAGGGGCGGATGCCGAGGGCCGTGGCGTCCGCGCGCAGCTCGGCCCGGCGGTGCCCGCCGGTCAGCAGGGCCCACACCGGTGTGCCGCCGAGCTCCAGCGCCCGCACGAGCAGGTCCGCCACGAGCAGCACCCGCAGATCGGTCAGCTCGGAGCCGGGCGCGTGCACCTCGACACGGGTCAGGCCCCGGCGGGCCGGGGCGGCGTCGACCGGCTCGCCGGTCCGGGCGTCGATGATGCGCAGCACGAGGCGAGCGTAGGCCGGGTGGGCGGGCACACGCAGGCATGTGCGGCTTTTTCCGGCCACCGTGGCGAGAACACCCCACCAATGGCGTGCCGTACGGACCAGGTCACCGGGGCGGGAATCACCCCGCGAACGGGGCGCCGGTCCGTCGGACCACACTGCCCGAAACCGGCCACCAACCACCGACCCGCGGGACCAGGCCACCACCGAGGCGCCCATCGAACCCGGCCACCGCGCCGGAAGCCACCCACCAACAGCCCACCCGCCAGGCCAGGCCACCACGGCGGAAGCCACCCTCACCGACGACCCACCCGCCGAACCCGACCACCGCGCCCAGACGTGCCGGCCAATGACACGCCGGCCGGTCCGGCCACCGTGACGCGACGCCCAGCCCACACGCACCGGCCTCGCACAGCCCGGCCGTCCGCCGTCCAGCCGCTCGAACCACCATGGCGTGAATCGCCCACCCCGCCCGCCTCCCGCCGGCCCGCCGGCCCCTCAGCCCATCGTCCCCAGGAACCGCACGTGCGGCCGCTGCTCGGGGCCGTCACGGGTGACGGCGGCCCGTACGCCGTACACCTCGGCGATGAGTTCCTCGGTCAGGACATCGCCGGGAGGGCCACCCGCCACGACCCGCCCCGCGCTCAGGACGACGACCTCGTCGCAGTACATCGCCGCGAGGTTGAGGTCGTGCAGGGCGACGACGGTGGTGACCGGCAGGCCGGTGACCAGGGCGAGCAGATCGAGCTGGTGATGGATGTCGAGGTGGTTCGTGGGCTCGTCCAGGAGGAGTTCGCGGGGTTCCTGGGCGAGCGCGCGGGCGATCTGCGCCCGCTGGCGTTCGCCGCCCGAGAGGGTGTGCCAGGGCTGGTCGGCGCGGTCGGCGAGGCCGGCGCGCTTCAGGGCCTCGCGCACGGCCCGTTCGTCGTCCGCCGAGCCGGGCGTCCAGGCGCGGCGGTGCGGCACACGGCCCAGCCGTACGACGTCCACCACCGTCAACTCGACCTGCGTGTCGGCCTGCTGCTCGACCACCGCGAGGCGGCGGGCGACGGTGCGGCGGGGCAGGTCGCCCAGCGGCGTGCCGTCGAGGGTGACGACTCCGGCGGTCGGCGTGAGCAACCCCGCCAGCAGCCGCAGCAGCGTGGACTTGCCGGAGCCGTTCGGGCCGAGGACGCCGACGGTGGAACCGGTCTCGGGCACGAGGACGACACCGTCGAGGATGAGACGCCCGTCGGCACGGCGACCGACCCGGTCGGCCCGCAGTCCGGCACCGCTCTTCGCCGCCCCCACCCCGCTCACCGCACCCTCCGCGTCCGGTACAGCACCACCACGAACGCCGGCACCCCGATCAGCGACGTCACGACTCCCACCGGCACCTCCTGGGGGTCCAGCACCGTACGGGCGAGGGTGTCCACCCACACCAGGAACACCGCTCCGGCGAGGGCCGTGACCGGCAGCAGCCGGGCGTGCCCGGGACCGGCCACGGCCCGCGCGGCGTGCGGCAGGACCAGTCCGACGAAGCCGATCGCCCCGGCCGAGCTGACCAGCGCGGCCGTGAGCAGGGCCGTGACGCACAGCAGCACCAGGCGGGTGCGGGCCACGGACACCCCGAGCGCCGCCGCCGCGTCCTGCCCGAAGGCGAAGGCGTCGAGGGTACGGGCGTACGACAGGCACACCACCAGCGCCACGGCCAGGACGCCCAGGCACAGCCACACGTCGGTCCAGCCCGCGCCGCCGAGCGAGCCGAGGAGCCAGAACAGCACGCCCCGGGTCGTCTCGGCGTCGGCGGCGGTCATCACGACGAAGGAGGTGAGCGCGGAGAAGAGCTGCATGGCGGCGACGCCCGCGAGGACGACCCGGTCGGTGGTGCCGCCGAGGGTGTGGCTGAGCAGCAGCACCAGCGCGAAGGACACCAGGGCGCCGAGGAACGCGCCCGCGGACACCGAGACGGCGCCGCCGCCCACGCCCAGGACGACGACCACGACCGCGCCGGTGGAGGCGCCGGAGGACACCCCGAGCACGAACGGGTCGGCGAGCGGGTTGCGCAGCAGCGACTGCATCACCGCCCCGCAGACGGCCAGTCCGGCCCCGCACACGGCCGCGAGCAGGGTGCGCGGCAGCCGCAGCTGCCAGACGATCCCGTCGCGGATCGGCGTCAGGTCCGAGCTGCCGAGTCCGAGATGGGCCGCGACGGCGGACCAGACGTCCGCGATCCGGATGTCGGCCGGGCCGACGGTGATCGCCAGGGCCAGGGAGACGGCCAGCAGCAGGACCCCAGCGGCACCGAACCCGAGCCCGCGGACGGTCACTTCACGAGCCCGAACTCGCGCAGTCCGGCGGCGACCTGTTCCACGCCCTCGACGGTGCGGATGGTCGGGTTCATGGCCTGCCCGCTGAGCAGCACGTACCGCTTGTGCCTGACCGCGTCCATGTTCCTGGTGACCGGGTTGGACTCCAGGAAGGCGATCTTCTTCGCGGCCGACTCGGCGGTCTGCGACTTGCGGGTGAGATCGCCGATGACGAGGACGTCGGGGTCGCGTTCGGCGACCGTCTCCCAGTTGATCTGCGGCCACTCCTCGTGCGTGTCGCCGAAGACGTTCTTCGCGCCGAGGGCCCGGGTGATGATGCCGGGCGCTCCGCAACAGCCCGCCATGTAGGGCGACTCGGAGTTGGCGAACCAGTACAGGAGGGTGACGTCGGAGGCCTGGATGCCCCGCGTGGCCTTCGCCGTGCGCCGCTGCAGGGAGGCCACGAGCTTGTCGCCCCGGTCCGGCACCCCGAACACGGTGGCCAGGTCGCGCACTTCGTCGTAGATGGTGTCGATGCCCAGCGCCTTGGCGCGTGCGCCGTCCCCGTCGCCGGAGTTGTCCTTGCCGGCGCAGTCCGACGGGGAGACGTACGTGGGGACGCCGAGCTTCTCGAACTGCTCGCGGGTGGCGACGCCGCCCTGGCCGAGGGTGGAGACGAAGGACGCCGTGACGAAGTCGGGGCCGGTGTCCAGGACCCGTTCGAAGGACGGGTTGTTGTCGGCGATGCGCGGCACCTTGGCGTTGGCTTTCGCCAGCCCCTTCATCACGGGGTCGGTCCAGGTGGCCGTGCCCGCGAGACGGTCGGCGAGGCCCAGGGAGAGCAGGATCTCGGTGGTGCCCTGGTTGAGGGAGACGGCGTGTTTCGGCGGGGCCTTCACGCGCACCTCGTGGCCGCAGTTGTCGAGCGTGACGGCGGCTTTCGCCGTGGTGGCCGGCGGGTCTCCGCAGCCGGCCAGGAGCAGGGAGCCGGCCGCGAGCAGGACGGCGGCACGGGCGGGTCGGGCGAGGGGCACGGGAAACCAGTCCTCAGTCGTCGAGGGCTCGATCGCGGAGCCCGGTCGTACGGTGCTCCCCCGCCGCGTACGGCCGCGGGGGCCGCCAGCAGGTCTTCGGACTCGGGTTCGTCCGGTGCGGAGCGCCTTCCCGGACGTCACACGCGACGTCCAGTGGCCGAGGCCCCGCCCGTCCCCCTCACCGCTGCGCGTCAGTTCCGGATTCGCACCGGATTCCCTGACCCACGTACATGGGTTCGACTGGCCTCGGCAAGCTATCACGGGGGGCGCGGGGGAATCACCGGGCACCGTACGTCGTTGTGCGGACAACAGTTCTTCCGCGACTCTTCAGGAGGCCACCGGTGTACGGCGACGAGGCAACGGTCCGCAGGATCCTCACCGAGCTCGGCGACACCTGGGCCGTGGTGGGCCTGTCGTCGAACCAGCGGCGCGCGGCCTACGGCGTGGCCGAGGTGCTCCAGCGCTACGGCAAGCGCGTCGTGCCCGTGCATCCGAAGGCGGAGACGGTGCACGGCGAGCAGGGGTACGCCAGTCTCGCCGACATCCCCTTCGACGTGGACGTCGTGGACGTGTTCGTGAACAGCGATCTCGCCGGATCGGTGGCGGACGAGGCGGTCGCCAAGGGCGCCAAGGGCGTCTGGTTCCAGCTCGGCGTCATCGACGAGGCGGCCTACGACCGGACCCGTGCCGCGGGCCTGGAGATGGTGATGGACCGCTGCCCGGCGATCGAGATCCCACGACTTCCTCATCACCGCGTACAGAATTCCTGAAGCGCTTTCCAGGAAATGCCCGCGCCCGGTCAAGGCTGCACAACGCGCCTTCTGCCGCCGGTTGACCGATTCCTAATCTGAGGCCTCTTGCTCGCAGAACTCACCGAGTTCTTTTACGAGAGGCCCCTTGATTCATGGTGAGCGTCGACCAGGCAGCAGCGGGGGTAAAAGGGGGTCCGGGCGGACTGCGCCGGGACGTCGGACTGATCGGGCTCATGTGGGCGTCGGTCGGTTCCATCATCGGCTCCGGGTGGCTGTACGGAGCCGAGAAGGCGGTCGTGGCGGCCGGCCCCGCGGCGATCCTGTCGTGGCTGATCGGCGCGGTCGCGATCGTGCTGCTGGCCCTGGTGCACGCGGAACTCGGCGGCATGTTCCCGGTCGCGGGCGGCACGGCGCGGTATCCGCACTACGCGTTCGGCGGACTGGCCGGCATGTCGTTCGGCTGGTTCTCCTGGCTCCAGGCGGCGACCGTGGCACCGATCGAGGTCGAGGCCATGATCGGCTACGCCGGGCACTGGCACTGGGCGCAGGGCTTCCAGCACGCCGAGGACGGGACGCTGACGACGAGCGGGTTCGTCGTCGCCGTGCTCCTCATGGCCGTGTTCGTCGTGATCAACTTCCTCGGTGTGCGGCTCCTGGCGCACACCAACAGCGCGGCCACCTGGTGGAAGGTGGCCGTGCCGCTGGCCGCGATCTTCATCATCGCGGCGGGCAACTTCCACCCGGGCAACTTCACCGAGCACGGCTTCGCCCCGTTCGGCGCCCACGGCGTGCTGAGCGCCGTCAGTTCCAGCGGCATCATCTTCGCCCTGCTGGGCTTCGAGCAGGCGATCCAGCTGGCGGGCGAGAGCCGCGACCCGGCCCGTGACCTGCCCCGCGCGACGCTCGGCTCGGTCGCCATCGGAGCCGGGATCTACGTCCTGCTCCAGGTCGTCTTCATCGCCGCCCTGCCGCTCGCCTCCTTCGCGCACGGCTGGACCAAGCTCGACTACCCCGGTATCAGCGGCCCTTGGGCGGGGCTGGCCACCCTGCTGGGGCTGGGCTGGCTGAGCGTGGTGCTGTACCTGGACGCGGTCGTCTCCCCCGGCGGCACCGGCCTGATCTACACCACCGCCACCTCCCGCGTCTCCTACGGTCTGGCCCGCAACGGCTACGCTCCGAAGATCTTCACGCGCACCGACGCGCGCGGCGTGCCGTGGTTCGGGCTGATCGTGTCCTTCGTGACCGGCGTGGTCTGCTTCCTGCCGTTCCCCAGCTGGCAGCAGCTGGTCGGCTTCATCACCTCGGCGAGCGTGCTGATGTACGCGGGCGCCCCGCTGGCGTACGGCGTCTTCGCCGACCGGCTGCCGCACCGCGCCCGGCCCTACCGGCTGCCCGGCGGGAACGTCGTCTCCCCGCTGTCCTTCGTGGTGGCCAACCTCATCATCTACTGGTCGACCTGGGACACCCTGTGGCGGCTGGGTGTGGCCATCGTCCTCGGCTACGTCCTGCTCGGCGGATACGCCTGGTACGCCACCCGCAAGGGCCTGCCCGACGCACCCCGGCTCGACTGGAGGGCCGCCCAGTGGCTGCCCGTCTACCTGCTGGGCATGGGCGTCATCTCCTGGCAGGGCGGCTTCGGCGGACAGGGACACATCGGACTGTGGTGGGACATCGCGGTCATCACGGTGTTCTCGCTGGCGATCTACTACTGGGCCAGGGCGTCGGCGTCCCGGCCGGAGGAGATCGAGCGGAGCATCGGGGAGGTGGCCGTCACTGGGGTGGCCGTCCACTGACCGCCTGCCCGGTCAGTCGCCGAGGGCCGTACGGACACCGTCGATCGACGACACGTCCGTGCGGCCCCGCGCCGACACGCAGGCCACGGCACGCCGCAGGGCCCGGTGGAGCAGCAGCGGAGCGTCCGGGCCCAGGGCATCGAGGAGCGGGGCGACGGCGTTCTCCAGCATCGCCGTCACCATGGCCCAGGCGTCGGCAGTCCGGTCGTACAGCAGGCGCAGTGCGGCCGCAGGAGACCTGGCCAGGAGGATGGCGAACAGCTCGCGCAGCGCCTCGTCACGCTCCACGCGTTCCCAGGGATCGTCGGAGAGGGCGAGCGTCCGCTCCAGCAGGTCCTCCGCGTCGACCAGGCCGGCCGTGGCCGGGGACCGGGCCAGTTGCAGCAACGTCACCACGTGCTGGGCGGGTTCGGCCCGCTCCGCCGCGGCCACGACGTCGGCGCACAGCGCGGCCACGGCCGGATGGTCCGCACCGTGGGTCTCGGCCGTGCGGGCCGCCAGCGCCGCCACGGCCGGAAGCCTCGGCGAGTCCAGCAGCGGCCGCACCCGTGCGGCTCCGGCCTCCGGGCCGAGGAGAGCCGTGTCCAGGTAGGCCGCGTACAGCTCGTCCTCCAGGACCGGCGGGGACTCGACGGCCGGGGGCGCGCCCAACGCGGTCGCGAGGCGCTCGTTGACGATGGCCGGGGCGAGCATCACACCGGTGAGCAGCGGCCCGTGGACGTCCAGGGGCATCCGGAGCAGGGAGCGGTGCACGTGGGCGAACGGCGGGTAGGGCTGCCGGCCGTTCAGCACGTCGAACGCGTAGCGGCGGGAGGCGTCGGCGCCGAAGGCGAATTGGAACATGGACAGCAGGTACGGAGTGCCGTCGGTGCCCAGGAAGGCCATGGCCGGGTCGGCCTCCCACGGCAGGAGCCGCACCCCGGCCTCGAATCTGCTGCGGTGGTCGGGGCGCACATAGGCCAGGGGCCCGTCCTGCTGCTGCGGCAGGTTCCACTCGTACCGGGGTATCGCGGCGTACGCCTGTCCGAACTCGGCCCACAGCCGGTCGGCCGCCGCCCGGTCCGCTCCGGCGGCGGCGATCCCGAAGAGCCCGGCGAGCCCGACGACCCGCTCGCCGGGATCGGTCAGGGCGTGCACGAGCGTACGGGCGCGGTTCAGGTCCCGTACGGCGACGGCCTCGGCGAAGCAGCGGATCGTACGGGCCCAGGAGTACGGGTGGCCGACCGACCAGGTGCTGGGCGTCATGGCGCGCAGGACGTCCGACGGGTCGCTGTAGAAGCGCTGTTCGACGAGCCGCTGCCAGTCGTTGGTGTGGTTCATCACCATGGGGATTTCGGCCATGGGGTCGCTGACGGCGTTTCCCCGGGCCGCGGCGCCCCCTTCCCCCGCAAGGTGGTAGAAGCCCCACAGCGGCGGGTCGGCCACGGGCGGAACCTCTTCGGCGGCGTGCAGCGCCTCGTCCAGGATCGCGCGGGCCATTTCGAGGTCGCCTGCGTCGACGCGCCGGTGGGCGACGAGCACGAGGGCCGAGTAGCGGTCCTTGGAGAGCGGCTGCCACTCGGCGGTGGCGATCGCGCGGGCGTAGGCCACGGCCCGATCCGGGGCGCGGTCGGCCAGGGCCTCGGCGAGCGTCTGCAGGTTCCCGTCGTGGCTCATCCGGGTGATCATGTCCCGCAACGACGGCTCGGGGGGAAACCGGGCGCAGGCGGCGTCGATCACCGCCGTCGCGGCCTCGCCGTCGAAGGTGGCGAGTACCTGCGCGGCCTTCTTCGCGTACCAGACGCCGTTGCCGAAGGTCAGGACCCGGTCGATCAGCCGGTGCGCGGCGGGGGTGTCGCCGAGGGCCGCCCAGGTGCGCGCGGCGTGGAAGAAGGCGTCGGTGACCAGGCCCGTCACCTCCACGGTGTCCAGACGGCGCAGCAGCTCTCGCGACAGTGCCGGGTACGGTCCTGCGGCGTGTTCGGCCGCCTCGGCCACCGCCTTGGCGAGCGCGCCGTCCTCCCCGGGCCAGGCTTCGGCCAGTTCGCGCCTCGCCTGCTCGGCGAGGCGGTCGGCGTGTTCGGGTCGCGTGGCCCGCAGGGTGCCGGCGAGGCGTACGAGGGACGTCAGCCGTTCAGCGGGAGTGGCGTGGCGCAGGGCGCGTCCGGTCCACGCCAGCAGCTCGTCCCGGTCACCGCCGTGGGCCCGGTCCGCGAGGTCGAGGTAGGCGCCGCAACGCCCGGCGGTCATCTGCGCCACGAGTTCGATGGCGTCGCCGTGGGCGGCCTCGTCGGCCGCGGCCCGCAGCACGTCGTCGGGCGGAGCCGGTTTCCAGGCCTCGTGCTGGGCCCGCTCCCAGAGGTGAAGGGCCAGCCGCAGGTCGTGGGGAGCGAGCCTGCGTGCCGCCTCCTCCACGAAGGGCCGCACCTTGCCATGAGGGCCGAGCGGCACCACGGACGCGGTCTCGCCCAGCAGTTCGCGCACGGCCGCCCGGCGCACCGGATGCGCGGTGTGGCGGTGCACCTCGAGCAGGGCGGCCACCTGCTGCCCGGACGGCGCCAGCGCGCCGAGCCGCGTCATGGCCTCGTCGACCCGGCCGAGCCGGGCCAGCAGTCCGTACACGGCGGGCGCCGCCATGGAGGTCGCCCGCCGCAACTGGCGCCGTACGGTGGCCAGGAAGAGCACCGTCGGGGTGTCCGACGGTGCGAGAGCGCCGTCGAGCACGTGGTCGGCGGCCGTCTCGACGACCCTGGTGAAGTGCCGGTCCGAGCCGAACGCGGCCCGGCCGGCCAGGCGCAGCCCCGGACACATCAGGTCCGGCACTTCGGCGGCGATCGCGGGCCGGCACTGTACGAGGTGGTGGGCGAGGTGGGCCAGGCCGTACCGGTCCACCGCCGGCCAGTCGACGTCCGCCCAGGACGGGGCCGCGGCGCGGTAGTGGCGCACGATGCGCTCGTGCCACTCCTGTTCGGCGACGCCCCAGTCGGGGTGCTCGCGGGCGACCTGGGGGTCCGTCAGGAACTGGGCGACGGAGGAGTGGTAGAAGGCGTACCGGCCGTCCCGGACGGACAGCAGCCAGCGGATCCGGCCCAGCACCGAGAGAACGGCACGCGGCCAGACCCGGATCCCGGCCATCGCGCGCAGTTGTTCGGGAGTCAGTGGCTCGCGCGCGACGGTCAGGACGCCGAGGAGGGGCTGGGCTGCTCCCTCCCAGGCGGGAGTGACCAGGTCGGTGGGGGTCAGCGGGTCGCTGATGTCGAGCATGCCGAGGCGTTCGAGCTCCGTGCGCGCGGTCTCGACGAAGAACGCGTAAAGGCCGTGGAGGCCGTCCGGAACGGCGTCGGCGCTGGTCAAGCGGATGGTGAGCGGTGCGTCGTCCTGGTCGATCGCCTGGCGCAGGGCCCGCAGATACATCGCCACGTACAGGAAGTTGCCGCTCGCCCGCCGGACGAGTGCGCGGGCGAACTCCACCGGGTCACGTCCGTTCGCGCGCAGCGCCTCGGCGACCGTCTCCGGGGCCAGTTCCTGGTCGGCGTAGGTGAGCAGGTCGTCCCGCACCTGCGGCGACGACGGGTCGATGGTGATCTCGGCGAGACTCGCGCCCCGGGCGGAGCGGAGCCGGTCGAGCGCGGCATGCGGGCGTGAGGTGACGACGACCCGTACGTTCGCCGGGAGTTGCGGACCCGTGGCGAGCCAGTCCAGCAGGGTCGCGCCGGGTTCGTGGGCGCCTTCGTCGAGGGCGTCGACGAGGAGCACGATCCGCTCGTCCGGCGCGTCGGACAGCAGCACCTGCGCGGGACCGATCAGCGCAAGGTGGGCGAGGACCGCCGGTTCGAGCAGTCGCGGCTCCACGGTCGCGGTCCCGATCTCGACGCCGAGGGCGCTGCCCGACACCCGGAGGACGTCCTGCTGGACGCGCAGGGACGCGGTCCGGTGGAACGGGGAGGCACGCAGGTCGTCGATGCGGATGCCGACCGCCCTGGCTCCCGCCTCCACCGTCCCGATGCGCTGGTCGACGGTGACCTCCAGCCGCTGCGGCTCGAACAACTCCGGCCGCGCGTGAGCCAGTTGGTGACCGATGGTGAGCAGGAACGACTGGAGGTCGCTGCCGGCGAGCGCGGTCCGGCTGTCCTTGCGGATGAAGTAGTGCTGCCACTCGGGGTGAGCGCGGGCCAGGCCGGCGAGCAGGCTGGTCTTGCCCGCCCCCGGTTCGCCCGTGACGAGCACGAGGCGTGTGGTGGCGTCCGACAGGCACCGCTCGATGTCGCCGGCCAGCCAGGGGCGCGGTACGAACGCCGTGGCGCGGTCCGTGATCAGGTCCTGGAAGTGCAGCCCGGGACCGCTGCAGCCGACGCCCGTGGCCGGGGCCGTCACCGCTGGTCGCGGAGGTCGACGCCGATCGCCTCGCCGCCCGCCTCGACCCGCCCGGCCCGGAGGTCACCCTTGATCCACCCGGAGGGCCGGTCGGCCCGGACGGCCGCGACGTAGCCGGCGACGGCGTCGACGTCGATCCGTCCGTGGGTGCGCGGCACGTCCTGCGATCCCGTCTCTCCGTCGAACGTCACGGCGATGCCGTACACGGCCTCCAGTACGCGGCGCAGGGCGTCGACGCGCCGGACCAGCGCCTCGTCCGTCGGGTCGATCTCGTCGATTCCGGAGGCGACTTCGTGCAGATCGGCGCGCAGCGCGCGCAGTTCCCCGGAGAACCGCTCCACGGCGGCGGGGTCGGCCGCGGGCAGGACGGCCGGTTCGGCGACGACGGCGGGGGTGTCGGCGGCGGACTGCTCCGCGCGGCGTTCACGGCGGGCTCTGAGCAGTTCGCCCGCCTGGTCGTAGAGGAATCTGACGCCCTCCGTGAGGGCTGCGGCGGACAGTGCCGCCAGGGGGAGCAGGTCCGTCATGGCGGCAACCGATCCTCGCTGTCGTCAGGGCCCACCACACTACCGCCGCGGCATCCTCCTCGCCGAGCGGTCGGATCGGCATAATGTGCGAGTGACCTCGACGGCCCCCGGCACCGACTCGCCGCCCCCGCACCGCGTTCCGGTCGTCGTCGTGGGCGCCGGTCCCGCGGGACTGACCGTCGGCAACATCCTGCGGGCCGCGGCCGTGGACTGCCTCGTGCTGGAGGCCGAGACCCGGGAGTTCGTCGAACAGCGGCCCCGGGCCGGAGTCATCGAGGAATGGGCCGTGCGGGGCCTGGAGAAGCGGGGCCTCGCCCGGAACCTGCTGGACCGCGCGGAGCTGCACACTGCGTGCGAGTTCCGCTTCGACGGCGAGCGGTACCGGTTCCCCTACGCCGAGCTGACGGGCAGTCACCACTTCGTCTACCCGCAGCCGTTGCTGGTGACGGACCTGGTGCGCGAGTACGCCGACGTCCGCGGCGGGCAGATCCGCTTCGGGGTGCGGGACGTGCGGGTGCACGACATCGACTCCGACCGGCCGTCGGTGTCGTACACCTGCCCGGAGACGGGTGAACACCGCGTCGTGCACTGCGACTTCGTGGCCGGCTGCGACGGGGCGCGCGGAGTGACCCGGGCCGCCCTGCCGCCGGAGCGGGTCCGTGTCGCGCGGCACGACTACGGCATCGGCTGGCTGGCCCTGCTCGCCGAGGCGCCGCCGTCCGCGGACTGCGTGCTGTTCGGCTGTCACGCCAAGGGGTTCGCCGGGCAGATGCCCCGCAGCCCGGAGGTGACCCGGTACTACCTCCAGTGCCCGCCGGGCGACGACCCGGAGAACTGGCCGCACGAGCGCGTCTGGGCGGAGCTCCAGGAGCGGCTCGGGGCGTCCGGTGCGCCGCCGCTGACCGAGGGGCGGCTGGTCGAGAAGCGCGTGCTGGACATGCACGACTACGTGGTCGAGCCGATGGTGTCCGGCCGGCTCTTCCTCGCCGGTGACGCGGCGCACCTGGTCGCCCCCATCGCCGCCAAGGGCATGAACCTCGCCCTGCACGACGCCTTCCTGCTCGGCGACGCGATGGTGGCCCACCTGACCGGCGGGGACGACAGCGGCCTCGGCGGCTACGCGCAGGCGTGCCTGCGGCGGGTGTGGGACTACCAGGAGTTCTCGCAGTGGCTGTCCGAGGTGTACCACGGCACGGCGGCGGGCGACCCGTTCCGCGCGGGCACCACGCTGGCCCGGCTGCGCCGCCTGTTCACCTCGCCGGCGGCCGCCGCGGCCTTCGCCGAGCAGTACCTGGGGACGGCCGCACGGTACTGACTCAGTCGTGGAGGGGCCGGTCGTTGAGCCGGTGGTCGGCCACGTTCAGCGCCTCGTCCACGAGCCGGCGCAGATGGCCGTCGCGGAGCGAGTAGATCACCCGGCGGCCCTCCTTCCGCGTGTTCACCAGCCCCGCGAGACGCAGTCGCGCCAGGTGCTGGCTGACGGCGGGCCGGGCCGCCCCGCACCTCTCGGTGAGGGTCGTGACGTCGGCCTCTCCCTCGGCCAGCGCGTGCAGCAGGGTGAGCCGGGTGCGGTCGCCGAGCAGGGCGAGGAGTTCGGCGGCGAGCGCGAACTGTTCCTCGCCGGGGCTGCGCGGATGCGCATCGTGCGCAGATGATAGGTGCATGCGTGCGCTCATACGCACATAATGACTCCAAGGGCGTGTGGACGTCCACTCGCGCGCACCGGAAGGAGCCCCACGTGAGCGACCGGCACGAGCACACCCGACCGCATGGGCACTCGGGACCGCACGAGCACCCCCACCCGCATGAGCACTCGGGACCGCACGAGCACACCCGCCCGCATGGGCACGGACACCGGCGCGGCCTGCTCCACCGGATGACCCACCTCCTCACCCCGCACTCCCACGAGACGGCCGACAAGGTCGACTCCGCCCTGGAGTCGTCGGCCCGAGGGATGCGGGCGCTCTGGGTCTCGCTCGCGGTGCTCGGCGTGACGGCCCTGGCCCAGGCGGTGGTGGTGGCCGTCTCCGGCTCCGTGGCGCTGCTCGGGGACACGGTCCACAACACGGCGGACGCGCTGACCGCCGTACCGCTCGGGATCGCCTTCGTGCTCGGCCGGCGCGCGGCCACCCGGCGCTTCACCTACGGCTACGGGCGGGCCGAGGACCTGGCGGGCCTGGTGATCGTGCTGACGATCGCCGCGTCCGCGGCCTTCGCCGGCTGGACGGCGTTCGACCGCCTGCTCGACCCGCGCCCGGTCCAGCACGTCCCGGCGGTCGCCGTGGCCGCCCTCGTCGGTTTCGCGGGCAACGAGTGGGTGGCCCGGTACCGCATCCGCGTCGGCCGTGCGATCGGCTCGGCCGCGCTGGTCGCCGACGGACTGCACGCCCGTACCGACGGCTTCACCTCACTGGCTGTGCTGCTGGGTGCCGGCGGGTCGGCCCTGGGCTGGCAACTGGCCGACCCGATCGTCGGGCTGGCGATCACGGCGGCGATCGCGCTGGTGCTGCGGGACGCCGCGCGGGAGGTGTTCCGCCGGGTGATGGACGCGGTCGACCCGGCCCTGGTGGACCGGGCCGAGCGGGCACTGGCCGAGGTCGCCGGGGTGCGCGCGGTCGGCGAGCTGCGGCTGCGCTGGATCGGTCACCGGCTGCGCGCGGAGGTCGCGGTCGTGGTGGACGGCGACGTGACCGTGCGCCAGGCCCACCGCATCGCCGTCGACGCCGAGCACGCCCTGCTGCATGCCGTGCCCCGGCTCACCGCGGCCCTGGTCCACGCCGACCCGGAACCCGCCCCTGGCGAGGCCGACCCGCACCAGCCGCTGGCCCACCACGCGGCGGCGTAGGGCTGCCCCTCAGGCGACGCCGAGTCCCTCCAGCACCACCGCGCCCGGCAGTTCCGCGAAGGCCTTGCCCGGCACCAGCAGCTTGCCGCGCCTCCTGCCGCTGCCGACCAGCACGTACGGCAGGTCGACGACGGCCGCGTCCACCAGCACGGGCCAGCCGCCCGGCAGTCCGAGCGGGGTGATGCCTCCGTATTCCATGCCGGTCTCCCCGGTCGCCGTGTCCATCGTGGCGAAGGAGGCCTTGCGGGCGCCGAGCTGGCGGCGCACGACGCCGTTGACGTCGACCCGGGTGGTGGACAGCACCACGCACGCGGCGAGCGTGGTCTCACCACCGCGCTTGCCCGCGACGACCACGCAGTTCGCGGACCGCTCCAGCAGGTCGCGGCCGTAGTGCTCCACGAAGGTGGCCGTGTCGGCCCACTCCGGGTCGGTGTCGACGTAGAGGATCTGGTCGGCGGGGACGCTGCCGTGCCAGTGGCGTACGGCGTCGGCGACCGGGCCGGTGAGCTCGTCGAGGCAGGCGGGGGCCGGACGGGCGTCGTCGAAGTGTCCGATGGGTGCGCGCATGCTCGCACGCTAACAACACCGGACGCCGTCGGACGGGGCGTCTCAGGTCACGGGCGGCACCGAGACGGCCATCATCATCTCCATCGGCACGTCGCCGGTGTTGCCGTACGTGTGCGGCAGGTTGGCCTCGAAGGACACGCTCGCCCCGGCGGGGACGCGATGCTCCACGCCGTCGACGGTGAGCGTCAGCTCCCCGGCCGTGACGTGGAGCAGTTCCATCGTGCCGGCGGGGTGCGGGTCGGACGGGCTGCTCTCACCGGGCATCAGCCGCCAGTCCCACATCTCCAGCGGGCCGGGCGCCTCGGTGCCCGCGAGCAGCCGGTTGTAGCTGCCGGCCTCGGTGTGCCACAGCCGTACGGCCTGTTCGGCGGGGACGATGCGGACCTTGGGGCCCTGCTCGTAGTCGAGGAGGGTGGTGATGCTGACGCCGAGCGCGTCGCCGATCTTGACGACGGTGCCGAGGCTGGGGTTGGTGCGGGCCTGCTCGATCTGGATGAGCATGCCGCGGCTGACGCCCGCCCGGGCGGCGAGCACGTCCAGCGTGAAGCCGCGCACCGCGCGCCAGTGCTTGACGCTGCGCGCCAGGGACTGGGTCAGCAGGTCGAGGTCCGACACATTCCGTCCAATATTCTGTATGACATAGTGCAACTGACTGCACTACGGTGTGGTTGACCTGATCGTTCACCGAACTGTACTGCGAGGCATCCGTCCCATGACAGCGCTCTTCGCCCTGGCCACCAGCCTGCTGTGGGGACTGGCCGACTTCGGCGGCGGACTGCTGACCCGGCGCACGCCCGCGCTGACGGTGGTCGTGGTCTCGCAGTCGATCGCGGTGGTCGTGCTGGGCGCGGTCGTGGTGGCGACGGGCGGCTGGAGCGAGGCGGGGCCGCAGCTGTGGTTCGCCGTGGCCGCCGGTCTGGTCGGCCCTGTGGCGATGCTCGCCTTCTACAAGGCACTCGCGCTGGGCCCGATGGGTGTGGTCTCGCCGCTGGGCTCGATCGGGGTGGCCGTGCCGGTCGGCGTGGGCCTGGTGCTGGGCGAGCGCCCCGGCGTCCTCCAGTTCGTCGGCATCCTGGTCGCCGTCGCCGGTGTCTGCCTGGCCGGCGGCCCCCAGTTCCGCGGCGCGCCCGTGCAGCGGCAGGCCATCGCCCTGACCCTCCTCGCGGCCTTCGGCTTCGGCGCGGTGATGGCCCTCATCGCCGAGGCGTCGACCACGCTGACCGGGCTGTTCCTCGCGCTGTTCGTGCAGCGGGTGACGAATGTCGCCGCCGGCGGACTGGCGCTGTACGTGTCGGTGCGGCGCGGGGCGCCCGCCCTTGCGGCGGACGGCTTCCCGTGGCGCTCCCTGCCGGCGCTGGCCTTCGTCGGCCTCGCGGACGTCGCCGCGAACGGCACCTACTCGATCGCCGCGCAGCACGGCCCGGTCACCGTCGCCGCGGTGCTCGCCTCGCTCTACCCCGTGGTGACCGCCGTGGCCGCGCGCGGTGTGCTGCGCGAACAGCTGCGGGCGGTGCAGGCCGCGGGTGCGGGGCTGGCCCTGGTGGGGACGGTCCTGCTGGCGTCGGGCTGAGCCGGCCGGGGCGGATCAGGATCCCGGCTTCGGCTCGGCCAGTCCGGCCGCCGCCTCCTCGTCCAGTTCGGCGAGCCGGGCCGCCGTCTCCTCGTCCAGGCCCGACAGGGCGCGCAGCTGCTCGGGGGTGACGCCCTCCGGTATCGGCACCGGCGGCGGGGTGCGCAGCGGTGGCTGCCAGCCGTCGGCCGGTGTCCAGCGCCGTACGACACGCGCCGGCGCGCCCGCCACCACGGAGTGATCGGGCACCTGGCCCCGGACGACCGCGCCCGCGGCCACCACCACGTTCCGCCCGATCCGGGCACCCGGCAGGATCACCGCGCCCGTGCCGATCCAGCAGCCGGGCCCGATCTCCACCGGCTCCATCCGCGGCCACTGCTTGCCGATGGGCTCGTGCGGGTCGTCGTAGGAGTGGTTCGTGGACGTGACGTAGACGTACGGGCCGAAGTAGCAGTCGCTGCCGATGGTGACCGTCGTGTCCGCGATGACGTGGCTGCCGCGGCCCAGGACGACGCCGTCGCCGATGCGCAGGATCGGGTCCGGGCCGAGATCGAGGTCGGGCATCAGGCCCGCGGTGAGGGTGACCTGCTCGCCGATGATGCAGTGGGCGCCGATGTGGATCCAGGGTTCGCCGAAGACCGTGCCGAGCGGGAAGGCGAGTCTGGTACCTGTTCCCATCGCGCCGAATCGGTAGCGCCCGGGATGTTCGGCGGTCACGGAGCCCGTGCGCTGCACCCAGGCCCAGCCCGCGTGGACGGCGCGCTGCGCGAGGCCCCGCCGCCAGGATGAGAACGTGTTCTTGCGCTTCGGCACGAAGTCACGGTACTCAGCGGTAGCTCACCCCGCGGCGCTGGAGGCCTGTGATCTTCGCCCCACCGGGTGTCGTACGGTTTGCGCGTTGTCTACGACGTTTTCTGGAGGCGGGCATGGGGCAGCGGGCGATGATCACGGGCATCGGGGGCAGGGAGCCGGAGATCGACGCAACGGCGTTCGTGGCGCCGACGGCTTCGGTGATCGGGGGCGTGACGCTGGGTGCGGGGGCGAGTGTCTGGTACGGGGCCGTCCTGCGCGGTGACGTCGAGACGATCTCCGTCGGCGCGAGCAGCAACGTCCAGGACAACTGCACCCTCCATGCCGACCCGGGGTTCCCTGTGACGGTGGGTGAGCGGGTCAGCATCGGTCACAACGCCGTGGTGCACGGGGCGACCGTCGAGGACGACTGCCTGATCGGGATGGGGGCGACGGTGCTGAACGGGGCGGTGATCGGGGCCGGGTCGCTCGTCGCCGCGCAGGCGCTGGTGCCGCAGGGCATGGTCGTACCGCCCGGGTCGCTGGTGGCGGGAGTGCCGGCGAAGGTCCGGCGGGAGCTGTCGGAGGAGGAGCGGCAGGGGGTCACCCTCAACGGCACGATGTACGCCGAGTTGGCTAAGGCGCATCGTGAGGTGCATGCGTAGGTTGGCGAGGATGAGGTGACCGAATAGGAGAATATGTTCGAACCCCGGGAATGCGGTTGGCTTTTACTACTTTCGGGAAGATGGATCAGAAAGCCGGCCGAGGTGCGGCCGTCATGTCCGGGGGGCCATAAATGCGGGTGGGACTTGCGGAGTTGATCGGCCAGTTGAGGGACGAACTGACTACCGCGATGAATGCGGGTGCGAACTCCGATCTCCGTTTCGAACTGGGTCAGCTGGAGCTGGAGTTGACCGTCGTGGTGGACAAGGAGAACGCCCCCGGGGCGAAAGTCAGGTTCTGGGTCGTCGAATTGGGGGCGGACGCCCGGTCCGCGACCAGCGCAACGCAAAGGATCAAGCTTACTCTCGACCCACGGCGGGCCGGTCAGCCTGATCGATCGCCGCTGATCTCGGATAAAGAGGTCCCGGGCGAGCGATGACCCCCAGAGGGCTCGACAGGGCTCGCGTGGCGGAGTTGATCGTGACGTGCACCGACGGGCCGCACCGGGCTTCGGGGTACCGCGTCAGTAGGGATGCGGTGCTGACCGCAGCGCATGTGGTGGAGAACGCGGTCTCGGTCCGCGTGCGGTTCGAAGCCGATCTCCCGGGTGAGTGGAGCACCCCGGGGAAGACCTGGTGGAGCGTTCCCGGCTGGGACATCGCGGTGGTGATGATCGACTCTCGGCCCGGTGAGCCACCGATCGTCGCCGCCCGGTGTGCGGAGGTGGGCGCACAGCCGACCGTGTTCGAAGCGCAGGCGGTGGGATTTCCGCTGTGGAAGCTGCGCAACGATGACGGCACCACACCCGTCGCACCTCTGCCACCCGTCCGGGGCAGTGAGCAGACGTTGTACCGGGATTACCACCATGCGATAGGGCGCGTGGCAGCGATATCGAACTCCCGTGAGGGAACCCTCGAATTGGAATTGGCCTCCCCACCCACGGGCTCGTGGAAGGGGATGTCCGGTGCGGCGCTCTGGCGCGGCGACCGCATCATCGGGGTCGTAACGCACCACCACAAGCAAGAAGGCGGCCGACTGACGGCGGTCCGGCTGGACCGTGTCATGGAACGCTCCGATCCGGCGGCGAGGGATCGGCTCCGGCATCTGCTGGGACCGATGGAGCGCCTGGAGCTGCCGGTCTCTGTCGTCGGCCCGTCGATGCGTCCGGCCGTCACGGGCCAGGAGGTGGCCCGCCCCGAGCTGTACGAGCCCCTCGTGGAGCACCTTGTCCCCCCGTCCGGCCGCGTGCCGGAGGTGGGGCAGGTGAGCTCCGTGCTGGAGGGTCCCGGCGGTTTCGGTAAGACCACCTTGGCTGCCCTCGCCTGCGCTGACGCCCGAGTCCGGGCCCGCTTCGGCGTGAGGGTCTTCTGGGTCACCCTCAGCGAGGGGGACCAGGACGCGGACATCCTGGCGAAGGTCAACGATCTCATTGCCGCTCTGTCCAGGTCTTCCAGCTACTTCACCACGCTGGGGCAGGCAAAGGGCGAGTTGGGGCGACTGCTGGGCGATGGGCAAGAACCCGAACACGAACCGGTTCTCCTGGTCATCGACGACGCCTGGCGTCCTGAGCAGCTCGACCCGTTCCTTGAAGGTGCCTGCACCCGGCTGGTCACCACACGGACGCGCGGACTGATCCGCGACACCTTCACCCTGGACATCGACGTACTGGACGACGGCCAGACGATGGAGTTGCTCACCCGCGGGCTGGAACGAGGCGACGAGGTTCGCTGGCAAGCACTGCTCCGGCTCACCGGCGGCTGGCCGATCCTGGTCGGCCTCGCCAACCGTGCGCTGATCCGGCGGACGCGTTACGGCGAACCACTCGCGGACGCGCTCCGCCTGGTTGAAGAAGACCTCACCGCCGGGGGCCCCACCGCACTTGACCCTGCCGACCCGAACCACCGGCAACAGGCCGTCTACCACACTGTCGAGGCCGGCCTACGGCTGCTCGGGTGGATGGACGCGCGATGGCCTGAGTTCTTCACGGACCTGGCTGTTTTCCCCAAGGGCGCCGCTGTCCCGGTGACTACTCTGGCCACGTTCTTGGGGATCCCCCACGGCGAGACCGAGGCGCTCTGCCTCGAGCTGGCCGACCTTTCCCTGCTCCAGCGGTTGGAACTGTCGAAACCGGCATCCGTCCGTCTGCACGACGTCATCCACCACTATCTCGTCCACCGTGCCCGGATCCGCCTACGTGAGCTGCACCGACGGCTGCTCGACATCCATGCCTCCACTCACCGTCTCGCCAACGCTTCCGGCCTCGCCCGGTGGTGGGAAATGGCGCCGACGGAGCCCTATCTCTGGGACTGGCTCGCCTACCACCTCGGCCAGGCCACCGACGGTGGAGCCGACTCGCTGCTCCGCGACCTCCGGTGGATTGAGGCCCGCGTACGGAACTCCGGCCCAGGCGTCATCGGACGGGATTTCGCCCACGCCACCGCCGACGACCGCGTGCTGCAGCTGTTGTGCGAGACGTTGACCAGGTCGATGCACCTGCTTGTTCCCGTCGATCAGCCGTCGGACCTGATGGCCACCATGGCCGGGCGGCTGCACGGCGTCGAAGGTCTGGCCGAGGTCGTCGAGCTCTACGAGCGCCATGCCCCGGGTCCCTGGTTGGCCCCGGCGTGGCCACTCCCCGATCAGCCACCCCGGGCATTCCGGGGAACACGGGCCGCACCTGATACGGCGGTCTTCGCCATGTCACCGGACGGGGCGCGGATGGCCACCGGCCACCGGGACGGAACAGTGCGCGTCTGGGATGTGGCCACAGACCGTGAGCTGTGCCGTACCAGGTTCCACACCGGGTGCGTGATGTCCATCGACATCACCGGCGACGGCAACCACGTGGTCGGGACCACAGTCGAGGGCCCCGCGTTCCTTTGGGAGTGGAAGGGCGAGGTGGGACGAGGCAGGGGGCCCGGGGGCGGCGTGGTGAAGAACTTGCCGGGCTCGCGATATGCGCGTGACGTCACGATCGGCCCCCGGAGTGCGGCCGATTCGCAGAGTGCGGCTGATCCGCGCAGCGTGCGTATCGCCGCGTCCGGTGGCGACTTGGGGGTCCGGTTCTTCGACGCGGACGGTCGGCCACGCCGACTCCGCCCTACCTGGGGACGACTGCTGTGGCCGCGGTCCAACCCCGCTCTTCCCGGCATCGTGCTCATCGGGCTGATCCCCATGCTGGTGCCGCGTCCGGCGGTCTCCGTCGCCTTGTTCGTGGCGATGGCCTTCACCGTGGCGATGATCGTGCTGCGTGAGCCCTGGTCACGTCGGTCGCCCAACCTTGTCGAGTACGAGGAAACCGTCTGCGCCGTCGCCTTCTCCCCGGACGTAGCGCTGCTGGCCACCGCCGGTACACGGGACCGGACCGTACGACTGTGGGAGCCGGTGAAGGGCCGACTCAAGGCGTCCTTTTCGATGAGCCTTGACCAAGTAAAGCCCGATTATTGGGGCTCCGTCGCGATCAGCGCGGACAACGACTGGCTGGCCCAAGCGGGCTCGCAGGGCGTGTTCCGGCTGTGGAACATCCGGACCCGCCAACTCCACGTGACCCAGAAGCTTCAGGTCCCCGCCGTCCGTTTCCCCGCGCCCTCGGTGGCATTCTCGGACGACGGGCGGTGGGTCGCGTGCGGCAGCGGCGGCGAACTCCGGGTGTGGCGGGTCACGGACGGTGTGCAGCGAGCACGCCTCGGCGGGCTGGCCACCGACGTGTCCGATGTGAAATTCACACCCGACGGCCAGGACCTGCTTTCCGCCCATATGACCTCGCACGTACGCGCGTGGCACGTGGCGGATCTGATGGGCTCGGCGCATCCGCCGGCCGGCTCGGAAAGGGAGCCGGGCGAGTCGGGTGAACGCTTGGTCATCGACGCCGCCTTCGCCCCGGACGGTTCATGGTTGGTGATGGCCGGAGCCGACCATCAGGTCAGCGCCCGGGCGATCGACGGGGGTGACCTGCGCTCCTTCACCGGACACACAGACGCGGTGTGGGCCGTCGCCGTCGCGCCGGACGGCAGTTGGCTCGTCGGCGGCGGCGACGACCACACCGTGCGGCTGTGGGCGCCCGACGGCTCGCTCCTCGGCTCACTGACTGGTCACGCGAACGCCGTCGTCGCGGTGGCGATCTCACCGGACGGCGGCCTCCTGGCCACAGGCGACGTCGACCGGTGCATCCGCGTCTGGGACAGCCGCCGCGGAGCGCTGGGCACAGCGTCCCCCCTCGCCAGTCTGGTCACCGGCTCAGGGGACAGCAGCGAGCAGCAGCTGGCGTTCACCGGCGACGGGCGGCTGCTCGCCGTGAGCTCGAACGGCCTCGTCCTCGGCTGGCACACCTGGGACTGGACGCCTGCCCCCACGTACGACCTCCGGGACCGAAAAGGGCGCCAAGGCGGCGGCCTGGGCTCGGACACGCTCGCGGTCTCGAACGACGGCAACCGGCTCGCCGCGTTCACGCGGCACAGCCCCTGCATCAAGGTGTTCGACCTGACCTCCCAGGATCTGCCGCCCCAACTGCATGGTGCTTCCTTGTCGCACGTGCGCGGATTGTGCTTCTCGCCGGACGACCGTTTCCTGGCCAGCGCGCACGCGGACGGGATACTGCGCATCTGGGCCACCGGACGGCCCGACTGCGTGACTGCGCTACGGGTGGACGGCATCCTCCGGAGGTGCGCCTGGTCGCCGACAGGCACTCACGTGGCGGCGGTCGGCACTGGCGGCATCTACCTCTTCACCCTGCGTTCGCCTCACAGCACTGATCAGGACTCACAAGGCGGACAGACCTGGTGATCGAGCAACCGAGATGACTCCGGAAGCGCCTGTCAAAGCGCCTGCGGTTCTGCCGCTTCCCGGTTCTGGCCCGCCTTCTTCGCCCTGCGCTTCAGCACCAGCATCGACGTGAGGCCGACCAGGACCGCTGCCACCAGGCCCAGCCAGGAGAAGCGCTTCAGCCAGGACTCGGCGACGATGCCGACGTAGTAGATGACCGCGGTCGTGCCGCCGGCCCAGAGGATGCCGCCGAGGACGTTGGCGATGGCGAACTTCCAGTACGGCATGCGCAGCACGCCCGCGAGGGGGCCCGCGAAGATGCGGAGGAGGGCGACGAAGCGGCCGAAGAAGACGGCCCACATGCCCCACTTCTCGAAGGACCGCTCGGCCGTGGCGATATGGCCCTCGCTGAAGTGCTTGGGGAACTTCTTGCCCAGCCAGGCCAGCAGGGGGCGGCCGCCCTTGCGGCCGATGGCGTAGCCGATCGAGTCGCCGATGATCGCGCCGGCCGTCGCGCTGGCGCCGAGGACGACGGGGTCGATGTGGCCGTGCTGGGAGGCCAGCAGCGCGGAGGAGACCAGGATGATCTCGCCCGGCAGCGGGATGCCCAGGCTCTCCAGGCCGATGACCAGTCCCACCAGTGCGTAGACGGCCACCGCGGGTACGGTTTCGAGCCACTCCTGGACGTGCAACGCCGGATCCTTTCCCTGTGCTTCCCTGGGGCACGGGAAGCCTACCGGGTGGCAAGACGTCCCCCGCGGCTCAGGCGTTCCAGTTCCACTCGGCGACCTCGGGCAGGTCGGTGCCGTGCTCACGGATCCAGGCGTGGTGGCGCGTGCGGGCGTCGGCCATGCGCTGGCGTACGGCCGTGGCGCGCACCGCGAGACCCGGGACGCGGTCGATGACGTCCATGACGAGGCGGTAGCGGTCGAGGTCGTTGCGGACGACCATGTCGAAGGGCGTGGTGGTGGTGCCGGCCTCCTTGTAGCCGCGCACGTGCAGGTGCTGGTGGCCGGCGCGGCGGTAGGCCAGGCGGTGGATCAGCCACGGGTAGCCGTGGTAGGCGAAGATCACGGGCTTGTCGGTGGTGAAGAGGCCGTCGTACTCGAAGTCGTTCATGCCGTGCGGGTGTTCCTCCCGGGGCAGCAGCCGGGCGAGGTCGACGACGTTCACCACGCGGACCGACAGCTCGGGCAGGTGCCGGCGCAGCAGGTGCGCGGCGGCCAGGGTCTCCTGGGTGGGGACGTCTCCGGCGCAGGCCAGCACCACATCGGGTTCGCGGGAGCCGTCCTCGGTGCCGGCCCACTCCCAGATGCCGGCGCCGCGGGCGCAGTGGACCCGGGCCTCGTCCATCGACAGCCAGTCGAAGCAGGGCTGCTTGCCGGCCACGACGACGTTGACGTAGTCGCGGCTGCGCAGGACGTGGTCCGCGACGGACAGCAGGGTGTTGGCGTCCGGCGGGAGGTAGACCCGCACGACCTCGGGGCTCTTGTTGAGGACGTGGTCGACGAAGCCGGGGTCCTGGTGGGAGAAGCCGTTGTGGTCCTGCCGCCACACGTGGGAGGTCAGCAGGTAGTTGAGGGAGGCGATGGGGGCGCGCCACGGCAGGCGCCGGGAGGTGCGCAGCCATTTGATGTGCTGGTTGACCATCGAGTCGACGATGTGCACGAACGCCTCGTAGCAGGAGAACAGTCCGTGCCGGCCGGTGAGGAGGTAGCCCTCCAGCCAGCCCTGGCAGAGGTGCTCGGAGAGGACCTCCATCACCCGGCCGTGCCGGTCGAGGTCCTCGTCGACGTCGAGGGTCCCGGCCTGCCAGGCCTTGCCGCTGGCGGCATAGACCGCCTGGAGCCGGTTGGAGGCGGTCTCGTCCGGGCCGACCAGACGGAAGTCACGACGGTCGGCGGTGTCCCGCATGACCTGGGCCAGGAGGTCGCCGAGGACACGCGTGGGCTCGTGCAGGGTCGTGCCCGGCTTGTCGACGGGGACGGCGAAGTCGTCCAGGGCCGGGACCGGCAGGTCGCGGACGAGCAGCCCGCCGTTGGCGTACGGGGTGGCGCCGAGGCGCCTGCCGCCCTCGGGGACGCAGGCCAGGACGTCCGCGACCGGCCGGCCCTCGGCGTCGAACAGTTCCTCGGGCCGGTAGGAGCGCAGCCAGTCCTCCAGTTGCCGCAGGTGGTCCGGGTTGTCACGGACACCGGCCAGCGGCACCTGGTGGGAGCGCCAGGTCCCCTCGACCGGCTCGCCGTCGACCTCGGCCGGGCCGGTCCAGCCCTTCGGGGTGCGCAGCACGATCACGGGCCAGCGCGGGCGCTCGGTCACGCCCTCCTCGCGGGCGGCGTGCTGGGCCTCGGCGATGCGGTCCAGCGCGGTGTCCATCGCCCGGGCCATCGCGCGGTGGACGGTGTCCGGGTCGTCGCCGCCGACGTGGATCGGCTCGTGGCCGTAGCCGCGCAGGAGCGCGTCGAGCTCGTCCTGGGGCAGGCGGGACAGCACCGTCGGATTGGCGATCTTGTAGCCGTTGAGGTGCAGGATCGGCAGGACGGCACCGTCGTGGACGGGGTCGAGGAACTTGTTGGCGTGCCACGATCCGGCCAGCGGGCCCGTCTCCGCCTCGCCGTCGCCGATCACGCAGGCGACCAGCAGACCGGGGTGGTCGAGGGCGGCGCCGTAGGCGTGGGCGAGGGAATAGCCGAGTTCGCCGCCCTCATGGATCGAGCCGGGCACCTCCGGGGCGACGTGGCTGGGCACCCCGCCGGGGAACGAGAACTGCCGCATCAGCAGCTCCATGCCCTGCGCGTCCCGCGTCACGTCCGGGTACTTCTCGCTGTAGCTGCCCTCCAGCCAGGAGTTGGCGAGCACTGACGGACCACCGTGGCCCGGGCCCCAGATGCACAGCGCGTCCAGCGCGCGGTTCCTGATCACCCGGTTGAGGTGCGTGTGGACGAGATTGAGCCCGGGCGAGGTGCCCCAGTGGCCCAGCAGCCGCGGCTTGATGTGCTCCGGCCGCAGCGGCTCGGTCAGCAGGGGGTTCGCCAGCAGGTAGATCTGACCGGCCGCCAGGTAGTTGGCGGCCCGCCAGTGGGCGTCCAGCGTGCGCAGTTCCTCGTCGGTCGGTTGCGTGCTGCTGTCCTGGCGCGGGGCCTCGGGCATGAGTGAACTCCCTGGGTTCTGCGACGGCCTCAGGAGGAGTACCAGTCTGTTCCGGTTCGATGCCAGGCGCCTGTCGGCCATGTGCCGTCGGCTGTGCGGTGCGCGCCGCGTCAGCCGCCCACGCGTGCGCTCGTCCGCAGCCGCAGGTCCCGTGACGACGCCCCGATCCACAGGGTGCGCGGGCCCGTGCCGAGCACCCAGTCGTGAGTCTTCGGGTCCCAGGAGGACAGGGTCCGCGGCTCGACGCGCACGGTGACCCGCCGCTGCTCCCCCGCCCGCAGGGTGAGCCGCCGGTAACCGGCCAGCACGCGGACCGGCTGGTCGAGCGGGAGATCCGGGGAGGGACCCGCGTACACCTGCGGCACGTCCACGCCGTCGCGCGGGCCGGTGTTGCGGACCGTGAAGGCGACGTCGAGGCCGTCGGCCGTCCAGCGCGCGTCCGGGTCCGCGTAGGCGAAGGAGGTGTACGACAGTCCGTGGCCGAAGGGGAACAGCGGCCGTACGCCCTCGGCGTCGTACCAGCGATGGCCGACGTGGATGCCCTCCGTGTACTCCTCGGTCCCGCCCACGCCCGGGTAGCGGCGGGGGTCCCCGGCGACAGGGTGGAGGTCGTCGCCGGCCGGGAAGCTCTGAGTGAGGCGGCCGCCGGGGTCGCGGTCGCCGAACAGGACGGCGGCGGTGGCGGCGGCGCCCTCCTGGCCCGGGTAGTACATCTGGAGCACCGCGCCGGTGCTCTCCAGCCACGGCATCGACGTCGCGGACGAGGTGTTGAGGACGACGGTGGTGCGGGGGTTGGCGGCCGTCACAGCCTCGATCAGCCGTTCCTGGTTGCCGGGGAGGGCGAGCGTCGTACGGTCCTGGCCCTCGATGGCGTCCTCGTAGGCGAAGAGGACGACGTCCCGGGCGGCGCGGGCGACGCGTACGGCCTCCGCGACGTCCTGGGCCCGGGTCGCGGCGGTGATGCGGCGCAGGCGGAACACCTGGCCGGTGTCCCCGCCCTGGGCGGTGATCGTCAGCCGGTGCGTCCCGCCGGCCGGCTTCAGGGTCGCGCGGCGCACGGACAGGCCGTCGGCCGCGTGGGTGAGCAGGCCGCCCATGAAGTACTCGCTCCAGCCGGGCGCCGGCGGGAACAGGTCCTCGCCGTCGAGGAGGACCTTCGGGCGGAGCGGGGGCGGGCCGGAGTAGTGCAGGACGAGGGTCCAGTCCTCGGATTCGGTGGTGGTGAGGGTGCCGTCGTAGGTCCAGGTGCGGCCGGGTTCGACGCGCTGGGCTTCGGTGTCGAAGGCGGGGTCGAGCGCGCCGGCCGGGACCGGCTTGCCGAAGGCGTCCTCGCCGAGGGCGTAGGTGACCCGTGCGGCGCGCGACCGGATGGCGTCGAGGGGGCTGTCGGCGTGCTCGGGCACGACGTGGGCGCTGCCACCGCCGCTGACCAGGGGCCGGGCACCGGTCGGGCCGATCACGGCCACGCTTCCGCCGCCGGCCAGGGGCAGGGTGCCGTGTGCGTTGCGCAGCAGGGTGGCGCCCGCCTCGGCGACCTCGCGGGCGACGGCCGCGCCGGCCTGTGCGTCACGGTCCGGGCGGTGCGGGACGGTGCCGTCTGCGTCCAGCAGTCCGAAGCGGTCCATGACGGCCAGGACGCGCCGCACGGCGCGGTCGATGTACCGCTCGGGCACGCGGCCCTCCCGCACGGCCGAGGTGAGCGCCGTGCCGAAGTGGGTGCCGTCGGGCATCTCCATGTCGAGGCCCGCGGTGAGGGCCTCGCGCGTGCTGTGCGTGGCGGACCAGTCGCTCATCACCCAGCCGGTGAAGCCCCACCGCTCGCGCAGGACACCGGTGAGCAGTGCCTCGCTCTCGCAGGCGAAGGTGCCGTTGACCTTGTTGTACGCGCCCATCACCGCGCCGGTGCCGGCGGCGACGGCCGCTTCGAAGCCGCGCAGTTCGGTCTCGTGCAGGGTCCGCTCGTCGGCCCGGACGTCGACCGAGGTGCGGTCGCGCTCCTGGTTGTTCAGCGCGAAGTGCTTGACGGTCGCGATGAGTCCCTCGCCCTGGATGCCCTCGATCTCGGCGGCGACCAGGTGGGCGGAGAGCAGCGGATCCTCGCTGAAGGTCTCGAAGTTGCGGCCGGCGTACGGGGTGCGGATCAGGTTGACCATCGGGGACAGCAGTACGTCCTGGCCGAGGGCGCGGCCCTCCCGTCCGATGACCTGGCCGTAGCGGCGGGCCAGGTCGGGGTCGAAGGCGGAGGCCAGCAGGACGGGGGCGGGCAGGGCCGTGGCGTGCCGGGTGACACGGACCCCGGCCGGGCCGTCGGCGAGCCGCAGCGGCGGGATGCCGAGCCGCGCCACCCCGGGGACGTAGCCGGCCTGGCCGAGCGGGCTCGGGTCGGTGGCGCCGTGCAGCAGGGAGACCTTCTCGTCGAGGGTGAGCCGCGCGAGCAGCCCTTCGACACGGGCGCGGGCGCCCTGTCGTGCTCCGGCGTCCGGGCCGTGTCCGTCCCGCGCCTGGGCCCGGGACGGCACGGCGAGACCACCGGTGGCCGCCGCGGCGACGACGATCGCTCCACCGAGCAGACGCAGGGCGGACCGCCGGGGGTGTCGGGGACTGGGGACGGTGTCGTTCATGCCACGCACTATGCGACAGCACGGACGGCCACCCCGCCGGACACCACCGACGGACCGCCCGAACCACTCCCCGGGGGCCGGGTCCGGCCCACCCGACCGGGTGACACGACGGGCGCCCCGGTGGGTGACGCCGGAGCCCCGCCCGGAGGGCCGGGTCTAGGGGAGCGCGGTGGAGTGGAGGGCCTTCGTCACCGCCGTCGCCACGGGGGCTGTCGCGGAACCGAGGGTGTCGGTGTGGGGCGCCGGGTCCAGTACGTCGGTACCGGGCGCGTCGGAGGCCCGTCCCGGTTCGGCCGCGTCGCAGCAGTCGGCCTGGGCGAACCGCGTCTCGTACCGTTCCTGCCTGCTCCCCGGGGGCTCGGGCCGGTGCCCGGGCGGGGCGTGGTCGTACGGTTCCTCCTCCCGGCGGCTCTCTTGCCGGCCTTGCCGCTCCCCCGACTCCGCCGGGTCCCCCGACTCCTGCGACTCCCCCGGCTCCTCCGACTCCCCCGACTTCTTCGCCGCGTCACCCCCGGGAGGTTCCAGCACCCAGCGTTGCGCCTCGGATCCGTCGCGACCGGTGACGACGACGTCCCGGCCGGTGCCGTGGGCGAGGGCCAGTCCCTTGCCGCCACGCGGCAGGAGTTCGCCGCGCACGGTCAGGTCGTAGCGCACGACTCCTGCGTGCACGAGGCAGCCGGCCAGGACGACCGAGCCCCGCGCGATGTCGGAGCCGAGGCAGAGCGTGGGGTCGGCCGCGCTGCGCAGCAGGCCGTCGTCCTGGTACGACCACGTCAGGGGCCCGGCGGCGGAGCAGGAGGTCAGCACGGCGCGGGCGTCGGCCCGGGCCCGGCCGCCCGGGACGCCGAGGCACAGGCCGGCGTCGAGGCTGCGCAGCCGCCCACGGCCCACCTCGACGGGGCGGCCGGCGGACGCGGCCGACGGGAGGCCGGCCGAGGAGGTCTCTGAGGATTCCGGGTCGACGGAGTGACCGCTGACCGCTCCCCAGGTGGCCTGAGGAGCGACGGTGCCGCCCTCCTCCGTCCAGCCCCTGGCGGCGAGCAGTGTCGCGAGCAGCACGAGGGACGTCACCCCGACCGCGGCGGCCAGCGCCTTCGTGTGTCTCCTCGACGGCCCGGGCCGGCCGCCCGCCGGCAGGGCGTGCGCCCGGAGCCGGTGACGGCCACCGGCGGGGCCCGCGGGCAGGGCGCCCCGGCCCCCGTCCCGGCCCGGCCGTGTCGCGAGGTAGCGGCGGGCGCCCCAGCCGAGCACGGTCTCGACGAGCAGGTCCTCCAACCCGCCCTCGAAATGGCTGAGTTGTTCGGCGGCGTGCCGGCAGTAGCGGCAGGTCATCAGATGCCGTTGCACATCCGGCAGCAGGGCCCCGCCGCGGCGCATCGGAACGTCCAGCAAACGGTTGTAAAAACGGCATTCCTGCGTCGGCGCGAGTTCCCGGTGGGCCCTGACGCATCCGGCACGGAATTGCTCACGCGCCTGTTCCAGCGCGGCCGACGCGGTTCGGACGTCAACTCCCAGCAGACCGGCCGGTACGGATATGGGCTCCGCCTCGACCTCCCTATGCCAGAGCAGGCATTGGGAAGCCCCCGGAAGGGCCCGGAATGCGCGCTCGGCGAGCCGCCGCCTTTCAGCTGTCTCGGACCGCGCGGCACGCAGCCCCCGGGCACCGACGGGTTTGCGGAGTTCCGGCAGTACGGCGGAAATGCCGTCGTCGGCGCCCCAATCCCGGACCGTGTCCCGGACGGCCGCGAGCAGCCGCGGCCGGAGGGCACCGCCGCCCGGCAGGGCGAGTTCCCGGCGGAACGCGGCGGCGGCCGCCATCGACGCGGAATCCTCGGACGAGGCCAGGCAGATCACGGCGTACTCGTACACCGCCCGCCAGTGCCGGGCGAGCAACAGCGCGGCGGCGCGCGGGCCTTCGGCGGGATCACCGACCCGGGCGAGGAGATTGCGATCGGAATCCGCGGGACCCGCTCCGGGGCGCGGCGGGTACGGCGGGCGTGGGGGGTAGGGGGATTGCACTGAACCATTTCCTTCCAGCCGCAGGACGGCATGCGAATTGCGCGTCCGTCGGAAAGCAGGTGCGTGATTGGTGCATACCTGTGCCGCGTCAGCTGCGGACTCGGCTGTGAGGCGGCTCACTTTCGCACATGCGACTGACAGGTAACAAGGAGTGCGGATGACGCAAGTTCAAAACGAGGGGAATTCAGATATGTTACCGGCGGTATCCGCACCGGCTTTCGAAAACACCGTGGCGGCACACGGGAGTTCGCGGCCCGACATGCGAGAGCCCCGGCACTCGGCCGGGGCCCCGCTCGTACGACAGCCGGATCAGCCGTTGGGACGCAGCGTCCACACGACCGTCATCTCGCCGGTCACCGCGCCGTCGGCCCGCTGGATGGCGATGGCGACCGGGAACTCGGGACGCTCACCGGCATCCAGTTCCGCGACGACCTCGGCGGCCGGACGGCCCAGGGTCGCCGTCGCGGTGACCGCGCCCATGGCCAGCTTCTTGTAGGAGATCTCGGCGCTGACGGCGAGCGGCACGGCGCGCGAGAGCTGGTCCCCGAACGCGGCCAGCACGATGGCCCCGCTCGCGGACTCGCCGAGCGTGAACATCGCCCCGGCGTGCGGCCCGCCCACGTGGTTGTGGTATTCGCCCTGGTCGGGCAGGGACACCACCGCCCGCTCCGGCGTCGTCTCGAGGAACTCGAGGTTCAGGGTCCGGGCCATGGGCACCGTGGCGGCGAGCATCTCGCCGATGGACATCTGGTCTGCGCTCATGGCCGCATGTTACTCACGAGTAGAGACGGGTGACCAGGCCCGTGTGACGACCGCCCCATCGGTGCGGCCCGATCCTCGTTCCCGGGTTGCTACGTCTCCGTCCACGGGCAGTGACCGAATCGTGTCCGGAGCGCGGCTAGGGTGGCTGCCCATGTGGCCAGGACAGCAGCCGCCCGGGGGCGAGCAGAACCCGCAAGCGAACAACCCGTATCAGCAGCCGGGTTACCAGCAGCCGAATCCGTACCAGCAGCCGGGCTATCCGCAGCAGCCCAACCCCTACGGACAGCAGCCGCAGTGGGGTGCCCCAGGCCCGGCCGGCGCCCCGCAGCCCCCGCAGGGCGGTGGCGGCGGCAACCGGACGAAACTGGTCGCGATCATCGCGGCCACGGCGGTCGTCGTGGCGGCCGGTGTCACCGGCTTCCTGGTGCTGGGCGGCGACAAGGACGACACCGCGGACGGCGACAAGGGCTCAGGCAAGAAGAACACGGCTCCGGCGAGCCCGTCCGCGGAGCCGAGCGCACCCGCCACGGGCGACAACCCGCGCGGCGGCGAGGAGGAGAAGGCCACGGTCAAGGGCTGGAAGGTCGTCATCAACCCCAAGTGGGGCACGGCCTTCGACGTCCCGGCGGACTGGGAGATCGCCTCCCCGACGTCGTCCGTCGGCTTCGAGGACGAGAAGTCCGACGACGCCAAGCCGCTCATCGTCATGTCGGCACCGGCCTTCTACAAGTCCGAGTGGTGCACGAGCGACGACAACAAGGACGGCAGGACCGAGAGCTCGTCCCTGGCCGGGGCCGGCACCAAGGGCGCGGACGGCGCGAAGAACACCGATGAGGTCGCGCTCAACCAGGTGGCCTGGTGGGTGTACGGCGGCTACACGCAGCCGGACAAGAAGAGCGTCACGACCGAGAAGAAGGCCAAGCCCTACACCACCGCCGCCGGTGTGAAGGGCAGCGTCGCCTGGGCGTGGTCGGAGAACACGCCCGACAAGGGCAAGTGCGCGAGCGACGGCAAGGCGGTCACCTTCGGCTTCAAGAACTCGGCGGGCGACTTCGTCGCGTGGAACTTCTACGGGGCCAAGGGCGTCAAGGGCGAGGTGCCCAAGGAGACCATCCTGAAGATCCTCAGCACGGTCCGGCTGCACGGGGAGCCGACCGGAGGCTGACGCGGACGCCGAACGGGCCCGCTCCGGCAGGAGCGGGCCCGGATGGCCGCGCCCACGGAACACCGCGCAAAGCGGTTTGGCAGGACGGGCTCCCGGCGGCGATAGTCGGCCGGTGACATCCCCCGCCACCCCGACCGCCTCCGCCCGGAGCCCCCGCCGGCCCGACTGGGCGGGACGTAACTACTCCCTGCTCACCGCCGCCGCGGTCGTCACCAACCTGGGCAGCCAGGGCGCCTTGGTCGCCGCGGCGTTCGCCGTTCTCGAAACGGGCGGCGACGGCGGGGACGTCGGCCTGGTCGCGGCGGCCCGGACGCTCCCCCTGGTGCTGTTCCTGCTGATCGGCGGCGCTGTCGCGGACCGGCTGCCCCGGCACCGCGTCATGGTGGCGGCCAACGCCCTGAACTGCCTCTCCCAGGCCGCCTTCGCCGCCCTCGTGCTGACCGGGGACCCCCGGCTGTGGCAGATGATGCTGCTCGCCGCCCTCGGCGGCACCGGCCAGGCCTTCTTCGGACCGGCCGCCGAGGGCATGCTGATGTCCTCGGTCTCCGGGGAGCAGGCGGGCCGCGCGTTCGCCGTGTTCCGGATGGCGATGCAGGGCGCGGCCCTGGGCGGTGCCGCGGTCGGCGGTGCCATGGTCGCCGCGATCGGGCCCGGCTGGGTGCTGGCGGCCGACGCCGCGGCCTTCGCCGTCGCCGGGGCACTGCGGGCCTTCCTCGACGTCGGCCACATCCCGCCGCGCGCACCGGGCGGCGGTCTGCTCGCCGACCTGCGGGAGGGCTGGCGGGAGTTCTCCGGCCGGGCCTGGCTGTGGGCCGTCGTCGTCCAGTTCTCGATCGCCAACGCGGTCGTCTCCGCCGCCGACGCGGTGTACGGCCCGCTCGTCGCCCGCGACCACCTCGGCGGCGCGGGCCCCTGGGGTCTCGCCCTGGGCGCGTTCGGGGCGGGCACCGTCGCCGGGGCCGTCCTGATGACCCGCTGGAAACCCCGCCGCCTGCTCCTCGCCGGCACCCTCTGCGTCTTCCCCCTGGCCCTGCCCTCGGCCGCGCTCGCCGTCCCCGTGCCGATCGGCGTCCTCTACGTGGTGATGTTCGTCGCCGGCGCCACGATCGAGGTGTTCGGCGTGTCCTGGATGACGGCCCTGCACCAGGAGATCCCCGAGGACAAGCTCTCCCGCGTCTCGGCGTACGACTGGTTCGGCTCGGTCGCCCTGGTGCCGCTCGCCACGGCCGCGGCCGGCCCCGCAGAGGAGGCGTTCGGGCGTACGGCCGCGCTGTGGGGCTGCGCCGGCCTGGTCGTCCTGGTCACGGCGGCCGCGCTGTGCGTACCGGACGTACGCAACCTGCGGCGCAGGACCACACCGGTGGCCCAGGGCGGCGCCGGGCACACGTCAGCCGATGCCGAACGCCCCGTCGGGGGGCTCGGGTGACGGCACGGCGTCCTCGTCCCGCACCGCCCTCGCGTCCCCGACGAAGTCCCGCAGGGCGGCGCCGTGTTCGACCCGGGCCGGGAAGGCGTCGGCGGCCGTGAGCCGGGCCAGGGCGGCGATGTCCACCGGCTCGCGCCCGGCCACGAGCACCGCGTTCCCGAACCGCCGCCCCCGCAGCACCCCCGGCTCGGCGATGAGCACGAGTTCCTCGAAGACGGTGGCCAGGGTGGCGAGTTGTGACCGCAGGAAGTCGAACGGCGCCGCATCGGGGAGATTGGCGAGGTAGACCCCACTCCCCCGCAGGACCCGCTCGGCCTCCCGCACATAGGCGACGGACGTGAGATGCGCCGGAACCCGCGAGCCGCCGAACACGTCGGCGACGATCACATCGGCCGAGTCCGCGGCAGCGTTCTCCAGCCACTTCCGCGCGTCCGCCGCGTGCAGCTCGACCCTGACCCCCTCCGGCAACGGCAGATGCTCGGCCACCAGCTCCAACAGCCCCCGGTCGACCTCGACGACATCCTGCCGGGACCCCGGGCGGGTGGCGGCCACGTACCGGGGCAGCGTGAGCGCGCCCCCACCGAGATGCAGCACGTCCAACGCGGCCCCCGGCTCCGCCACGACATCCAGCACGTGCCCGAGCCGCCGCGCGTACTCGAACTCCAGATGCGTCGGCGCGTCCAGATCGACATACGACTGCGGCGCCCCGTCGACGGTCAGCAGCCAGGCCCGTTCCCGGTCGATGTCGGGCATCAGCTTGGCAAACCCGTGATCAACGGACCGGGCTACGGGTACAGGCTCGTTCACCCCATCATTGTGCCTGTGCGACAACGCCCCCAAGGGGCGCGGGGAACTGCGCGACCAGCCACAACGGCCCCGCAGTCCCCCACCACCTCAACCCACCACGGTCACGGTCCCCGCCCCGACCGTCCTGCCACCCTCACGAATGGCGAACCCGAGCCCCGGCTCCAACGGCACCTCCCGCCCCAGCTCCACGGTCATGGCAACCGTGTCACCGGGTCGGGCCACCGCCACCTCACCGAGGTCGACCACCCCCACGACATCCGCGGTCCGGATGTAGAACTGCGGCCGGTACCCGCTGGAGACAGCCGTCGTACGACCTCCCTCACGCGCGGACAGCACATACACCTGCGCAGAGAAACGCCGCCGCGGCTTCACACTCCCCGGCGCGGCCACCACGTGCCCCCGCCGGACAGCGTCCCGGGGCACGCCCCGCAGCAGCAGCGCCACGTTGTCCCCGGCCTGCGCCTCCTCCATCGGCTTGCCGAAGGTCTCCAGCCCCGTGACCACCGTCTCGACGGCGGCCCCGAGCACCTCGACCTTGTCCCCGACCCGCACCGTGCCCCGCTCCACGGCGCCGGTCACCACGGTCCCCCGCCCGGTGATGGTCAGCACGTTCTCCACGGACAGCAGGAACGGCGCGTCCAGATACCGCTCCGGCATCGGCACATACGTGTCCACCGCGTCGAGCAGCGCCTCGATCGAGGCCGTCCAGCGCGGGTCCCCCTCCAGCGCCTTCAGTCCCGAGACGCGTACGACGGGTACGGAGTCACCGCCGTAGCCGTGCGCGGTGAGCAGGTCGCGTACCTCCAGCTCGATCAGGTCGGTCAGCTCCTCGTCCCCCGCGTCGGCCTTGTTGAGGGCGACCACGATGTGGTCGACGCCCACCTGCCGGGCGAGCAGCACGTGTTCGGCGGTCTGCGGCATGATCCCGTCGAGCGCGGAGACGACGAGGATCGCCCCGTCGAGCTGCGCGGCGCCGGTGACCATGTTCTTGACGTAGTCGGCGTGGCCCGGCATGTCGACGTGCGCGTAGTGCCGGGTGTCGGTCTCGTACTCGACGTGCGCGATGTTGATGGTGATGCCGCGCGCCGCCTCCTCGGGCGCCCGGTCGATCCGGTCGAACGGCACGAACGTGCCGGTGCCGCGCTCGGCGAGGACCTTGGTGATGGCGGCCGTGAGCGTGGTCTTGCCGTGGTCGACATGACCCATCGTGCCGATGTTGAGATGCGGTTTCGTACGGATGTAGGCCGTCTTGGACATGGCTGTACCTCGAAGCGTCTGATCAGCGAAGAAGAAACCGGGACCCCGAGAACCTGACCGACCCTCCCCTTGCGGGGTCCGCCGGACGAGCCGGAGAGGGTCAGCTTCGGGCGCCGTCCACGACGGCCGTGAGAACCACGACGGCAGCCTTCGGGGCATCCGTGACCACGGATGCTGCGAGGGTGAAGGCGTGCCGGAACATGTGTCAGATCATTGCCGACGCTTTACCGCACGTCGAATGGTTTTCGGCCCCGCCCCGTGGGTCCCGGGCGGCCGCTGTGCGAGGCCGCCTGTGACGCTCGTGAGACGAACCATACGGCGATCACACACATTTGTCGGTTAGTGTCACCGGATGCTCGATGCCACCACCCGCTCTGGGGGCACCGCCACGGCCTCTCCCCGGGCCAGCACCGCGGAGCTCGCCGTCGCCGCCCCCTCGGCAACGACCGCCTCGCCCGTTCCGTCCACCGGTTTCACCGCTCGCTGCACCAGAGTTCTGCTCTCCCCGTGGTCGAGGCTGTCCCTGCTCGTCGCGCTGCTCGCCGCGGGCGGGTGCGGCGTGCTGATGTTCGAGCCGCAGCGGCTGCTGACGCAGGGCTGGCCGCCGCAGCTCGGCGGCGCCATGGCGGCGCTGGTGTTCGCGGTGGCGTACGGCGTGTGCACCGTGGCGTTCGTACCGAGGCCGCTGCTGAACCTCGCGGCGGGAGCGCTGTTCGGTTCGCAGCTGGGCACCGGTGTGGCGCTGGCGGGCACGGTGCTCGGTGCCGGGATCGCCTTCTGCCTGGGGCGCGCGCTGGGGCAGGACGCCCTGCGGCCGCTGTTGCGGGGGCGCTGGCTGAAGGCCGCGGACGGCCAGCTCAGCCGGCACGGCTTCCGCTCGATGCTGGTGGTGCGGCTGTTCCCCGGTGTGCCGTTCTGGGCGTCGAACTACTGCGCCTCGTTCTCCCGCATGGGCCTGCTGCCGTTCCTCCTGGCGACGGGCCTCGGCTCGATCCCGAACACCGCCGCCTACGCCGTCGCCGGCGCCCGCGCCTCCACCCCGACGTCCCCCGCCTTCCTGATCGCCATGGCCTGCATCGCCCTGCCCGCGCTGGCGGGCGTGGTGGTGGCCTGGCGCAAGCGGCACCGCCTGCGCCAGCTCTGACGAACCGTTACACCCGCCGGGCTCACACCCCCGTTACATCCGCCGGGCTCACCCCCGTTGCATCGCACGGCTCACACGCGTTCCAGCACCATGGCGTTGGCGAGCCCGCCCGCCTCGCACATGGTCTGGAGCGCGTACCGGGCGCCCCGTTCCCGCATCGCGTGCACCAGCGTCGTCGTCAGCCGGGTGCCGCTCGCGCCGAGCGGATGGCCGAGCGCGATGGCGCCGCCGTGCACGTTGACCCGGGTGAGGTCGGCGCCGGTCTCCTGCTGCCACGCCAGGACGACGGCGGCGAACGCCTCGTTGACCTCGAACAGGTCGATGTCGTCGAGGGTCAGCGACGCCCTGCGCAGCACCTTCTCGGTCGCCGGGACGACGCCCGTGAGCATCAGCAGCGGGTCGGAGCCGGTGACGGCGAAGCTGTGCAGCCGGGCGAGCGGGCGCAGGCCGAGACGGGCCGCGGTCTCGCTGGAGGTGATGAGCACCGCGGAGGCCCCGTCGTTGATCGGGCTCGCGTTGCCCGCCGTGACGTTCCACTCGATCTGCGGGAAGCGTTCGGCGAAGCCGGGGTCGTGGTAGGCGGGCTTGAGGCCGGCGAGGATCTCGGTGGTGCTGCCGGGCCGTACGCACTCGTCGCGCGCGACGCCCTCGAGGGGTGCGACCTCGGCGTCGAAGAGCCCGCTGTCCCAGGCGGCCGCGGCCTTGTGGTGCGACGAGACGGCGAAGTCGTCCATCCGCTCGCGGCCGATCGACCACTTGGCGGCGATGAGCTCGGCGCTGATGCCCTGCGGGACGAGCCCCTCGGGGTAGCGCTCGGCGATCCCGGGCCCGAAGGGGTCCTTGCCCGCGGGCACGTTCGACCACATCGGCACCCGGCTCATCGACTCGACCCCGCAGGCCACGACGAGGTCGTACGCACCCGCGAGGACGCCCTGCGCCGCGAAGTGCACGGCCTGCTGGGACGAGCCGCACTGGCGGTCCACGGTGGTCGCGGGCACCGACTCCGGGAAGCCCGCGGACAGGGCGGCGTAGCGGGTGGTGTTCATGGCCTGCTCGCCGACCTGGTCGACGGTGCCGCCGATGACGTCGTCGATCAGCGCCGGGTCGACGCCGGAGCGTTCGACGAGGGTGCGCAGCGTGTGGGCGAGGAGCTCCACCGGGTGGACGTGCGCGAGGGCGCCGCCCGGCTTGCCCTTGCCGATCGGGGTGCGTACGGCTTCGACGATGACTGCGTCACGCATGGTGCGGCCTCCACGACTACCGGCGAGTAGGAAATCCAAACTCACCGTAGCCCGCCGGGTTGGAAATTCCAACCCTCTCCTAGACTGGGCCCCATGGCCGCCAGCAAAGACCCGCGCCCCTGCTCCATCGCCGACACCCTGGCCCTGGTCGGCGAGAAGTACTCGCTGCTCGTGCTGCGCGAGGTGTGCCTGGGCAACGGGCGTTTCGACCAGCTGGTGCGCAACATCGGCGCACCGCGCGACATCCTCGCCACGCGGCTGCGTCGGCTCGTCGACGCCGGGATCCTGGTCAAGCAGCTCTACAGCGAGCGCCCGCAGCGCTTCGAGTACCGGCCCACCCGGGCCGGGCTGGAACTGGAGCCCGTGCTGATGACCCTCATGGCCTGGGGCGACCGTCATCTGCGGACGGACGGCGACCGCCCGATGGTCGTGGAGCACTCCTGCGGCCGGGCGCTCACCCCGGTGGTCACGTGCCGGGCCTGCGGCGACGAGGTGCGCCACGAGGACCTCAGGGCCCACCCCCAGGCGCCCGGCTGGACGGTGACCGGACCCACGGTGGCCTGATCCCGCCCCTGCCGCGGGGCACCGGCCAAACCCCTGTGTCGGAGCGGACATCAGGGGGCGCTACGCTTCCCCCTCGGCACATCTGATCCCCCGGTCATCACACCCGGCGGCCCGGTGTGCCCGTCGTCCGTTCCACGATCGGCACTTGGACTCCGCTACCTCATGTCTTGGTTCGAATCACTCATCCTCGGACTCGTCCAGGGGCTGACCGAGTTCCTCCCCGTCTCGTCCAGCGCGCACCTGCGGCTGACGGCGGCCTTCTCGGGCTGGGAGGACCCGGGCGCGGCCTTCACGGCGATCACCCAGATCGGCACCGAGGCCGCCGTGCTGATCTACTTCCGCAAGGACATCGGGCGGATCATCTCGGCGTGGACGCGCTCGCTCACGAACAAGGAGCTGCGCAGCGACCCCGACGCGCGGATGGGCTGGCTGGTCATCGTCGGCTCGATCCCGATCGGTGTGCTCGGCGTGACGCTCAAGGACCAGATCGAGGGGCCGTTCCGGGACCTGCGGATCACCGCGACGATGCTGATCGGCATGGGCATCGTCCTGGGCGTCGCCGACCGGCTCGCGGCACGGGACGAGAGCGGCGGCAAGCACCGCGCGCCCAAGCAGCGCAAGGCCCTGGAGGACCTGGGCGTGCGGGACGGCCTGATCTACGGCGTCTGCCAGGCCATGGCGCTCATCCCGGGCGTCTCCCGCTCCGGCGCCACCATCAGCGGCGGCCTGTTCATGGGCTACAGGCGCGAGGCCGCGGCCCGCTACTCCTTCCTGCTCGCGATCCCCGCGGTGCTCGCCTCCGGCCTGTTCGAGCTCAAGGACGCGACGGAGGGGGGCCATGTCTCGTGGGGCCCGACGATCTTCGCGACGGTCATCGCCTTCGGGGTCGGCTACGCGGTGATCGCGTGGTTCATGAAGTTCATCTCGACCAAGAGCTTCATGCCGTTCGTCTGGTACCGGATCGCGCTCGGCATCCTCATCATCGCCCTGGTGTCGATGGGTGCGCTGAGCCCGCACGCGGCCGAGTCGGCGGGCTGACCCGGCGGTCTGTGACCCGCATCTCGTGACCAACCGCATAGCGCGGGGGTAGCCGTCCGGTAGCGGGCTGTCAGTGGCTGCCCCTACGCTTGTCGGCATGTCCCCCGATTTCGTGACCCCTGGTTCCGTGCGGTCCGCCGCCGAGGTCAACGAGGAGATCCGTGCGCTGTGGCGGCGCACGGGCGGCACCCTGTCGCCCGAGGAGCGCGCGGAGTACGAGCTGCTGGTCGTCGAGTGGGCGGCCGCGATCCGCGGCGCCGTCGTCAAGGCGGCCTGACACTCACCGCACACCCCTTGGCTCCGCGCCCCCCATGCCCAACACTGAGCCGATGACGCAGCGCGTGGAGCTCGCCACCGTGAGGGACCGGCTGGCCGTCGACGGCCTGATCACCGACTACGCGGTGGCGGTCGACGACGGCGACTGGGAGGGGTACCGGGGGCTGTTCGTCCCTCAGGGACGGGCGGACTACCGCTCGGCCGGCGGCATCGAAGGAGAAGTCTCGGCGGTCGCCGAGTGGCTCGCCGAGAGCATGCGGCTCTTCCCGATGCGACAGCACCTGATCGTCAACCGGCGGGTGCGCTTCGGCGTCTGGGAGCAGGACACCGGTGACACGGCCCAGGTCCAGGCCGACTACATCAACCCCATGGCCACCGAAGGGCCCGCGCCCGACTTCGTGTGCGGCGGCCGGTACGCCTTCGCGCTGCGGCGCACGGTCGACGGCTGGCGGCTGGCCGAGGTGGTCGTCCGGGAGAAGTGGCGGCGCCTTCCCGAGCGGCGGACGGCACCTGTGGTCAACTGACCCGGCGTCCTCTGTCCTAGATCGTCCTCAGGGCGCACACTGGAGGCACCCGCGGGTAGGAGGCGCCTATGAAGACGCTCGGCCACTGGCTCGCCTCCCCGTGGCGGCGCTCGGCCGCCGCCGTGATCGCGGGCGCCCTTCCCGTACTCGCCTATCCCGCCCCCTCCTTGTGGTGGTGCGCCTACGTCGCCCTGGTCCCCTGGATCCTGCTGATGCGCACCGCGCCGACCGGCAAACGCGCGGCGTACGACGGCTGGTGCGGCGGGTTCGGCTTCATGCTGGCCATGCACCACTGGCTGCTGCCCTTCCTGCACGTGTTCACGTTCGTCCTCGCCGCGCTGCTCGGCGCCCTGTGGGCCCTGTGGGGATGGCTCGTCCACCGGCTGCTCGCGGGCGTGCCCTCGCGGCGGCGGATCGCGGCCGCTCTCCTCGTCCTGCCGTCCGGCTGGCTGGCCGTCGAGCTGGTCCGCTCCTGGCAGGGCCTCGGCGGCCCCTGGGGCATGCTCGGCTCCAGTCAGTGGCAGGTCGAGCCGGCGCTGCGGCTGGCCTCGGTCGGCGGGGTGTGGCTGCTCAGCTTCCTGCTCGTGGCCGTCAACGTCGCGGTCGCCGTCCTCGTCGCGGTCCGTCAGGCCCGCCTGCCCGCCGTGGCCGGGCTCGTCGCCACGGCCGCCGCCACCTCCGCCGCCTGGTCCCTCTCACCCCGCCCCGACGTCGACGGCCAGGTCAGGATCGCCGTCGTCCAGCCCGGCGTCATCGACGGCCCGAGCAACCGGCTCGCCCGCGAGGAACAGCTCACCCGCCGGCTCGCCGGACAGGACGTCGACCTGATCGTGTGGGGCGAGAGCAGCGTCGGCTTCGACCTCGGGGACCGGCCCGACCTCGCCCGGCGGCTCGCGGACCTGTCCCGCGCGACCGACGCCGGCATCCTGGTCAACGTGGACGCCCGGCGCTCCGACAAACCCGGCATCTACAAGAGCTCCGTCCTGGTCGGGCCCGACGGCCTCACCGGCGAGCGCTACGACAAGATGCGGCTCGTCCCCTTCGGCGAGTACGTCCCGGCCCGCTCCCTGCTCGGCTGGGCCACCTCCGTCGGCAAGGCGGCGGGCGAGGACCGTATGCGCGGCTCCCAGCCGGTCGTGATGAACGTGGGGGACAGCCTGCGCGTCGGCCCGATGGTGTGCTTCGAGACGGCCTTCCCCGACATGCCCCGCCACCTCACCCGGGAGGGCGCCGACGTGCTGATCGGCCAGTCGTCGACATCCACGTTCCAGAACAGCTGGGCGCCCGAGCAGCACGCCTCGCTCGCCGCGCTGCGCGCCGCCGAGACCGGCCGCCCGATGGTGCACGCGACGCTGACGGGTGTCTCCGCCGTCTACGGCCCGAGCGGGCAGCGCGTCGGCTCGTGGCTGGGGACGGACGCGTCCGCCACGCAGGTCTACGACGTGCCCCTCGCCCACGGCACCACGCCGTACGTGCGCCTCGGTGACTGGACCGTGCACGCGGCCATGCTGATCCTCGCCGCGTGGGCCGCCGGCGACGGCGTACGGACGCTGCGGCTCAGGCGGCCCGCTCCTGAACCGCCCGCACCACCCGCTCGCACAGTTCGTGAGTCTCCAGCGCGTCCCGGGCGCTGAGCACCTTGCCCGCCCGCACGGCGTCCAGGAACGTCAGCACCGCCTGCTCGATGCCGCGCTGCCGGGCCACCGGCACCCAGTCGCCGCGCCGCCGCACGGTCGGCTGCCCCTTGTGGTCGACGACCTCAGCGAGGTTGATCACCTGCCGCTTGGTGTCCTGCCCGGACACCTCGAGGATCTCCTCGGCCGAACCGCTGAGCCGGTTCATCACGCCGAGCGCGGTGAAGCCGTCCCCGGCGAGCTGGAGCACGACGTGGTGCAGCAGGCCGTCCTGGACGCGGGCGCGCACGGTGACGTCGTCGACCTCGCCGGGCACCAGGAACCGCAGGGTGTCGACGACGTGGATGAAGTCGTCCAGGATCATCGTGCGCGGCTCCTCCGGGAGCCCGATGCGGTTCTTCTGCATCAGGATCAGCTCGCGCGGATGGTCGGCGCACTGCGTGTAGCCGGGGGCGTGACGCCGGTTGAAGCCGACCGCGAGACTCGTGTCCCGCTCCTCGGCGAGCGCCACCAGCCGCGCGGACGCATCGAGTTCGTAGGCGAGCGGCTTGTCGACGTACGTCGGCACGCCCGCCTCCAGCAGCCGGGTCACGATCTCCGGGTGCACGATCGTGGGCGCGTGCACGAAGGCGGCGTCGAGGCCGGCCGCGAGGAGGGAGTCGAGGGTGGTGTGCCGCCGCTCCCGCGGGACGTGGAGGCCGTCGGCGACCCGGTCGAGCGTGGCGGGCGTGCGCGTCTGGAGGTGCAGCTCCACCCCGGGCTGGAAGGCGAGGACCGGAAGGTAGGCCTTCTGCGCGATGTCGCCGAGTCCGATGCAGCCGACCTTCACGGGGTGTTCTCCTCTAGCGGTTGCCTGCCGGGGTCTGCTCGGAAGCATACGGCCGCTGAGGAGGCCGCCAGTCGGCGATGCCGTCGAAGCCTCGCAGGAACAGGGCAGGCCCGGCCTTCGACAGCGCGGCCAGGGCCGTGTCGCGTACGACTGCCCCGAGGCGGCCGGTCATGAGGCTGAGGCGGGCGACCCGCACGGCCTGGCGTGCGACGGCGGTCGTACGGGGCAGCCGGGCGGCGGTGTAGGCGGGGAGGTCGTCGCAGTGGTGCGCGAGGACGATCGCGTCCTCGATGGCCTGGTTGCCGCCCTGGCCGAGGGTCGGGGGCATGGCGTGCGCCGCGTCGCCGACCAGGGCGACCCGGCCGTGGTGGTAGGCGGGCAGGGGTTCGGCGATGTGGTGGACGTCGTGCCGCAGGACGTCCTCGGGTCGGGCGGCGGCGAGCACGGCGGGGATCGGGTCGTGCCAGTCGCCGAAGCGGCGCAGCAGCTCGGCCTTCTCGTCGTCGGGCGCGCGTCCTCCGGCGGGTGTCACGGCGGCGGCGTAGGCGTAGACGCGGCCGTCCTTGAGCGGGTGCGTGCCCCAGATGCGGCCCCTGCCCCACGTCTCGTGCGAGGCGAACTCGACGCCGGGGACGGGGATCACGACCCGCCAGGTGGTGAATCCGGAGTAGACGGGCCCCGGGTGGCCGGGGAAGAGCGCGCCGCGTACGGCGGACCGGACGCCGTCGGCGCCCACCACCAGGTCGGCCTCCAGCTCGCCGCCCGCGGTGGTGACGCGGGCGGGCCGGCCGGTGTCGCCGCTGTCGACGAGGGTCGCGGCGGCGTCCGTGCGGACCGCGTCCGGCGGGAGCAGTGTGGACAGGCGCTCGACCAGGGTGGCGCGGTGCAGCAGCACGAGCGGGCCGCCGAAGCGCTCGGCGGCGGCGTCGGCGGAAGAACGTGAGAGCCACCGGCCGGACGGTGTGCGCAGCCCGCCGTCCCCCGCCCAGGCGGCGAGGTCACGGATCTCGTCGCCGAGGCCGATGACGTCCAGCGCGCGCAGGGAGTTGGGAGCGAGGGAGATGGCGGCGCCGACCGGCTCCAGTGAACGGGCGCGCTCCAGCACGGTGACCTGCCAGCCGCGCCGGTGCAGTGCGGCCGCCGCGGTCAGGCCTCCGATGCCGCCGCCGATCACGACAGCTCGCCTCGCCTGTGTCATGGCTCCTCCTCGAACCGGCGGCCGGACCTGCCCGGCCTGGTGACTACACCTGTAGTTCACCGTCGAGCTTACTACGGGTGTAGTGAGACGGGTAGCGTGAGCTCCATGTCCGTACGCACCGCCGGTCCCTCCCGCTCCGACCTCGTCGCCGACACCGCCCTCGCCCTGCTCGCCGAGCGGGGGATGCGGGGCCTCACACACCGGGCCGTCGACGAGGCGGCCGGACTCCCCCAGGGCTCCACGTCGAACCTCGCGCGCACTCGGCAGGCCCTGCTGGAACTGGCGGTGCGGCGCCTGGCCGACCGCGAGGCGCGGGTACTGGCACTGCACGAGATGCCGGACCCCCGGGCCGGGTCCGGCTCCCTGGCGGACGCGCTGGCCCTGGCCACCCACCGCGCGCTGACCCGCAACCGCGAACTCACCCTCGCCCGCTACGAACTGGCCCTGGAGGCCACGCGCCGCCCGGAGCTGCGGGCGTACTTCGACGCGACGGGCGCCCGCTTCCGTGAGCAGTTGGCCGCCCTCGTCACCGGGATGGGCTCGACGGACCCGGCCCGGCACACGCTGTCCCTGATCTCCTGGGCGGACGGGCTGATGTTCAGTTGCGTGGCGGGGTCGTTCGGTGCCGAGGTGCCGAGTCTGGAGGAGGTGCGGGCCGGGCTGCGGGAGCTGCTGGACGGGATGCTCGGGGCCTGAAAAAGCCGTGGTGCGGCAGGGGGCGTTGGGAAAGGATGCGGGGATGACGACCGAACGCCGTGTTCCTGCCACGACCGCCGACGAACGCACCATGCTGGAGGGCTGGCTGGAGTTCCACCGGCAGACCCTCGCGTGGAAGTGCGAGGGCCTGACCGACGAGCAGCTCAGGTCCCCGGCCGTGGAGCCCTCCGACCTGTCGCTGCTGGGGCTGGTGCGGCACATGGCGGACGTGGAGCGGAGCTGGTTCCGCCGGGTGCTGACGAACGAGGACGTGGCGCCCCTCTACTTCAGCGACGAGGACCTGGACGGCGAGTTCCACCTGACCGAGGCGGACACCTACGCGGAGGCCCATGCCGCCTGGCAGGCCGAGATCGAGACCGCCCGGAGCAACGCCGCCCGCTTCGGTCTGGACGACATCTCCGAGGGCAAGCACCGCCGCACGGGCGAGCGGTTCAACCTGCGGTGGCTCTACACCCACATGATCGAGGAGTACGCGCGGCACAACGGCCACGCCGACCTGATCCGCGAGCGCATCGACGGCTCGACCGGCGACTGACACCGGCCGGGACCGGCCGACGACGTCACCCCGGACCGGCCGACTGCCTCCCTACGGGGAGCGAGATCACCCGTGCGGGGCATCCTCCACCCGTCCTCTGCCCTGCCGCGGGCCGGACGCACCAGAGTGGCGCGGGTGCATCGAACGACGACCACAGCGACGCTCCTGGTGACCGTGGCTGTCTCGGCCCTCACCGGCTGTACGACGGTCCGGCATCCCCCCGTTCCCGGGCCGGCTGCGGCCCCGTCCCGGCCGTCGGCGCCGCAGCCGGAGGGTCGGACGGAGACCCAGGTCGTGCAGGCACCGGCCCGCGAGGCCCTGCAGCTCATCGAGGAGTCCCGCCGTCCGGAGCCGGCCGCGTCCCCGTCGCGCCTGACGACGCCCCCGGCCGCCGCGCCGCAGCAGCGGCGGCAGCCGCCGCCCGGTCCCCCCGACGTCCGCCCGCGCCCCGCCCGCCCGGAACGCCCCGAGCCGGCCCCGCGCGGCCCACGGCGCCCGCACACCGGCCTGCCCCAGGTCCCGGAGTCGGTACGCCAGGACGTCCGACAGAGCGTCCCGGACAACACGGACGTGTGCGCACTGGGCAGACGCTACGGAGGCTGGCGGGCGGACAGCCCGGAGGCGACCATCTGCCGTGACACGTACGGTCGTTGAACCACGCCGGGGCGGTACCTTGGCCCGGCCCAACGCAGCCGGAACCCACCGCCTCGGCCACGCCCCGCCGGACGCCGCCACACCTGGGCCCTGCCCCGCGGGCCCTCCTCCGGCCGCCGCTCCGAGCGGCCCCGGACCCGCCGCCGGCGCCAGGCCGTGCCCCAAACGGCCCCCGGAACCACAACCGGCACCACGGCCACTGCCCGGGTAGCCGCCCAGCCATCTCCCCGCGCCACGGCGTGCAGGGCGCCGGCCTGCCGGCACAGCCGCCCCCACACCCGGGCCCTGCCGCGGGCCCTACTCCGCCCCCGCCACGACACCTGCCCGGGCGCCGCCCCGAGCAGCCCCGGAACCACAACCGGCACCACGGCCACTGTCCGCGTAGCGGCCCAGCCATCTCCCGGCGCCACGGCGGGCATGGCGCTGAACGCGCTGAACGCGCTGGGCGTCCGGGCCGACGACCACCTCGAACGGTCGATCACGTCCGGAGAGGCCCTCGCCCCTCCCGGCGCCACGGCCGATGCACGCAAGGCCCGCTCCGGGCGCTACGGGCGCTGCCTCGGTGGTGTCCACGTCCCTCCGCCGTCCTCGCCCAGCCGGGACTCGAGTCGGCTGATGGCCGCTCGGATGCCCTCGCCGTAGGGGCCGTCGGTGAGGGCCCTGGCCGCTCCCCGGGCCCGGCGCAGGTGTACGCGGGCGGCGTCGCGGTGGCCGAGTCTGTCGTAGTCGGCGGCCAGGTTGAGGTGCAGGGAGGGGTAGAACGCGCGGACCGCGAGTGCCCCCTCTCCCGAGGGGGCCCCGGCGTCGGTGAGTTCCTCCGCCGCCGTCAACGCGCGCAGGTCCCAGGCCAGTTCGTCGGCGGGATCGTCCTGCGTGTCGGCCAGGTAGTGGGCGAGGGTGCAGCGGTGCAGCGGGTCGCCGTGCTCCCCGATCTCCGCCCACAGGTCCAGGAACCGCTGCCGGGCCTCCTCCCGGTCCCCGGCGTGGTGCAGCATGACGACCTGCCCGATCCGCGTCGGCACGGCATCCGGCGCCGCCTGTCCCTGTCGCTCCACGACCACGCCCTCCGCACCGCTCGCCCGCTGTTCCTCCCGACGCTAACCGCAGGCCGGGAGGATCCGGCTGAGGCCGCTCCGTACGGCGCCGGGGCGTCAGCCGTCAGCCCAGGTTCGGAATCGTCCAGTCGATCGGCTCGTGCCCTTGCGCCGCCACCGCCGCGTTGATCTGCGTGAACGGACGCGAGCCGAAGAACTTCTTCGCCGACAGCGGCGACGGATGCGCGCCCTTGACCACCACGTGCCGCGACTCGTCGATCAGTGGGAGCTTCTTCTGCGCGTAGTTCCCCCACAGCACGAACACCGCCGGGTCGGGCCGGCCGGCGACCGCGCGGATGACCGCGTCGGTGAACCTCTCCCAGCCCCGGCCCTTGTGCGAGTTGGCCTCGCCGCCGCGGACCGTGAGCACCGCGTTGAGCAGCAGGACGCCCTGCTCGGCCCACGGCATCAGGTAGCCGTTGTCCGGGATCGGCGTGCCCAGCTCCTCGTGCATCTCCTTGTAGATGTTCCGCAGGGACGGCGGGATCCGCACACCGGGCCGGACCGAGAAGCACAGCCCGTGCCCCTGCCCCTCGCCGTGGTACGGGTCCTGGCCGAGGACCAGGACCTTGACCCGCTCGTACGGCGTGGCGTCCAGCGCGGCGAAGACCTCCTCGCGCGGCGGATAGACGGGGCCCTTCGCCCGCTCCTCCTCGACGAACTCCGTCAGCTCCTTGAAGTAGGGCTGCTGCAGCTCGTCACCCAGAACCCCGCGCCAGGACTCGGGCAGCATGGCGATGTCGGTCACGTCAACGTCCTCACGATGTGCGGTCACTTCCAGGCCACAGAACCTACCGGCGACCACTGACAACACACCGGGAAAGCCCGCTGCCCGACCCGCCCACCAGGCGCTCCTGCCCCCCTGCCAGGCAGTCTTGCCCGCCTACCAGGCAGTCTTGCGGTGCAGCTCCCACATCATCATGATCGTCGACGGGTCCATGGCCCGCTCCGCGCCCGAGACGTCCCGGCTGGCCGCCACGTACTGCCGGCCCTGCCACAGCGGCAGCAGCCGCGCGTCGTCCACGAGGATCCGCTGGGCCTCCTCGAACTCCTTCTCCACGTTCGCGCGGTCGCTCTCGCGGCGCGACCGGGGCAGCAGATCGCCGGTGATCTCGGGCGCCGGGTAGGGCGTACCGAGGGCGTTCTGCTCGCCGACGAACGGCGCGATGAAGTTCTCGGCGTCCGGGAAGTCGGGGAACCAGCCACGCCCGAACACCGGGTACTCGCCCTTCTGGTAGCCCTCGACGTACGTCTTCCAGGGGCGGCTCTTGAGGGTGATCTCGAACAGTCCCGAGTCCTCGAGCTGGCGCTCCAGTTCCTTGAACTCCGCGGCGGTCTCGGAGCCGTAGCGGTCGCTCGTGTACCAGAAGGTGAGCGGGACCCGCCGGTTGATGCCCGCGCCGGTGAGGATCTTGCGGGCCTTGGCGACGTCCGGGTCGCCGTAGTCGTCGAAGAAGCCCGTGGTGTGACCGGTGAGACCCTTGGGGACCATGGAGTACAGCGGGTCGACGGTGTCCTTGTAGACCTTGTGGGCGATCGCCGCCCGGTCGACGACCTGCGCGATGGCCTGGCGCACCGCCTTGCGGTTCGCCCAGGAGTCCTTCGGGTTGAACACCAGGTAGTTGATGTCGGTGCCGGTGCCCTCGACGAGCTGGATCTCCTCCTCGTTGGAGGTCTTGCTCTGGAGATCGACGACGTCCCCGGCGGCCAGACCGCGGTAGGTCACGTCGATCTGCTCGTCCCGCAGGGCCTTGACCATGGCGCCGGAGTCCTGGAAGTAGCGGATGGTCACCGCGTCGTTGCGGCGCTCCGCGTAGCCCTTGTAGGCCTCGTTGCGGACGAGGACGGCCTCCTTGCCCTCGTCGTAGGAGTCGAGGGCGTACGGCCCTGAGCCGACGACGTCGCTGCCCTTGCGCAGGGAGTCCTCCGGGTAGGTCTCCGGGGAGACGATCGACATGGCGGGGGTGGCCAGCACGAACGGGAAGGTCGCGTCGGGCTTGTTGAGGTGGAAGATCACCTCGCGCTCGTTCGGCGCTTGGACCCGCTCCAGGCTGCCGAGCAGACCGGCGGGGCCGCCGTTGACGTTGATCTTGCGGATCCGGTCGAACGAGTGCTTCACGGCCCGGGCGTCGAGCGCGTCGCCGTTGGAGAACTTCAGGCCTTCACGCAGCTCGCAGCGGTACACCTGGTTCGAGGAGTCGCTGAAGTCGCAGCTCTCGGCGGCGTCCGGCTGGGGCTCGCTCGCCCCGGTCGGGTAGCTCAGGAGCGTCTGGTAGATGTTGCGGAACAGCTCCCAGGAGCTGTCCCAGGAGGCGGCAGGGTCGAGCGTGCTGGGGGCACTGGTGGTGCCCACGACGATCGGCCCTTCGTCCTCCGGAGTGTCGGACGACAGCACGCCGCATCCGGCGACCAGGGACGATATGGACGCGATGGCCGCCACCCGCCGCAGGCATCGGTTCCGGTTGAACACGCGCACGCTCCTCGATCTGCCATACCAAGGGTCGGCAGACCATACCGCAGTGCCGCGCCCGCTGACCCGCCCCGGGACATGACTCCTTGATCGATAAACCTTTGACTACGTTGTCATCTCCCTTTGCGGCCCCTTTACGCCGGCACGGGCGCCGCCTGTCACCCAAGAGGCGCCCGTGCCGAGCCGCGTACGCGCCTGTGTCAGCCCGTGCCGGCGTTGAGGAAGATGCCGCCGTCCACGACGAGCGTCTGGCCGGTGACCCAGTCGGACTGCTCGGAGGTGAGGAACGCCGCCGCGCCGCCGATGTCGGAGGGCACGCCGAGCCGGCCGAGCGGGTAGGCGGCCGCGGCCTCCTCCTCCCGGCCCTCGTACAGGGCGGTGGCGAACTTGGTCTTCACGACGGCCGGGGCGATCGCGTTGACCCGGACCCTGGGCGCGAACTCGTGCGCGAGCTGCACGGTCAGGTTGATCATCGCCGCCTTGCTGACGCCGTACGCGCCGATGAACGGCGAGGGCGAGAGACCCGCGACGGAGGCGATGTTGACGATCGCGCCGCCGTTGTCCTTCTGCCAGGCGTGCCAGGTCCTCTGGGCGAAGCCCAGCGCCGAGACGACGTTGGTCTCGAAGACCTTGCGGGCGACGTTCAGGTCCAGATCGGCGATCGGTCCGAACACCGGGTTCGTGCCGGCGTTGTTGACCAGGTAGTCGACGCGGCCGAAGGCCTCCATCGTGCGCTCGACGGCGGCGGCCTGGTGGGCCTCGTCGTGCGCCTTGCCCACCGCGTAGACCACGCGGTCGGAGCCGAGCTTCTCGACGGCCTCCTTGAGGGCGTCCTCGGTACGGCCGGTGATGCACACGCGGTCGCCGCGTGCGACGAAGGCCTCGGCGACGCCGTAGCCGATGCCGCGGCTGGCGCCCGTGACGAGCGCGACCTTGCCGGAGAGTTCAGTCATGTCCGTGAGCTCCTGTGATCCCTAGTCGAGCGGTCCGCCGGCCACGTACAGGACCTGGCCGGAGACAAACCCGGCCGCCTCGCCCGTGAAGAAGGCGATGGCGTTGGCGATGTCCTCCGGCTCGCCGACGCGCGCCACCGGGATCTGGGTGGCGGCGGCGGCCTTGAAGTCCTCGAAGCCCATGCCGACGCGGTCGGCGGTGGCCTTGGTCATCTCGGTGGCGATGAAGCCGGGAGCGACGGAGTTGGCGGTGACGCCGAACTTGCCGAGCTCCTTGGCGAGGGTCTTGGTGAAGCCCTGGAGGCCGGCCTTGGCGGCCGAGTAGTTGACCTGCCCGCGGTTGCCCAGCGCCGAGGACGACGACAGGTTGACGATCCGGCCGAAGCCCGCGTCCACCATGTGCTTCTGGCAGGCCTTGGACATCAGGAAGGCGCCGCGCAGGTGCACGTTCATGACGGTGTCCCAGTCGGAGACGCTCATCTTGAACAGCAGGTTGTCGCGCAGCACGCCGGCGTTGTTGACCAGGATGGTCGGCGCGCCGAGCTCCTCGGCGATCCGCGCGACGGCCGCCTCGACCTGCGCCTCGTCCGAGACGTCGCAGCCGACCGCGATGGCCTTGCCTCCGGCGGCGGTGATCTTCTCGACGGTGTCCTTGCAGGCCGCCTCGTCGAGGTCGAGCACGGCGACCGCGCGGCCCTCGGCGGCCAGCCGTACGGCGGTGGCGGCGCCGATCCCGCGCGCGGCACCGGTGACGACGGCGACCCGCTGCTCAGTGGTGGACATGGCTGCTTCTCCTCAGGTGAGCGACCGCTTAGTACCTTCAGTGGGTGTGACGCTAGAAGCCCTGGCACCCGGTGTCAACGGGCACGCTCGCGGTGTGATCCATTACCCGGACCCACCCTGCCCGACGGCGCCCTGCGGAACACCCGATCGGCCCACGGCCGCGCGCCGCGGTGTCGCTGCGCGCCTAGCGTCGGAGAGCGAGTCACTCGGGTCCGAAAGGGAGGCACTCCATGCGCCGTCGTACCGGTGTCATAGGCACGCTGTTCGCGATCGCCGCGATCGTGCCGTTGGCCGGCCCCGCTCACTCCCGGCAGGACCTGGACTGCCGCGACTTCTCCTTCCAGGAGGACGCGCAGGCCGTCTTCGACGCGGATCCGAGTGATCCCAACAGGCTCGACGAGGACCAGGGCCCGGACGACGGCATCGCGTGTGAGGCCTTGGCCCGCCGCGGTGTCATTTCCCCGACCACCTCCCCCACCACCTCCCCCAGCGTCTCCGTCAGTCCCTCCGTCAGTCCCTCCGCTCCCGTGACCGTCACTCCCACCGGTGCCCCGACGCGAGGCGCGCGAGGCGGGCTCGGGGGTGCGGTGGCTTCCGGGCCGAGCGACTGGGACGTCGCCGTCGGCCTGGTCTTCGCGGCGGGTGCCGCCCTCGCCGCCGGTTACGCGGTGAAGCGCCGCCGGCGCTGACGGCCGGGGCGCGGCGGTCATCTCACCAGCAGGTCCAGCAAACGGTCGGTCTCCGCCGCCGGGTCCGTGGTCAGGCCGGTGTGGACGGGGCCGGGCTGGACGATCGTGGAGCGCGGGGCGACGAGCCAGCGGAAGCGGCGGCCCGGGTCGTCGGAGGCCGCCTGGCCGGCCGCTGCCCCGCCCGCGCATACTCCCTCCACGGCCCTCAGGGCGGCTCGGACCCCGGCCACGTCGGCGCGGGGGTCGAGGGCCAGCAGGCGGGCCTCGTCGAGGTGGGTGCGGGCGCCGACGTAGGACTCGGCACGGCAGTAGACGAGCACTCCGGCGTTGATGCACTCGCCGCGCTCGACGCGCGGGACGACGCGCAGGACGGCGTACTCGTAGATCTGGCGGTCACGCGGCCCGCCCTTGATGATGTGGCGGTCGCTCACTTGACCCCCTGGATGCGGTCGTGGATGACGGCGGCCCGGGCGAGCAGGGGTCGCGCGTAGGCCTGTCTCAGGTCGTCCGGCGTGTCGAAGCCGGGCTCGCCCGTCAGCCAGGCGTCCGGGATCTGCGCGGTGACGTCGGCGAGCAGTTCCTCGGTGACCCGGGGCGCCAACTCGGCCGCGGCGGCGGCGACATCGGGTGCGAAGGGCGCGAGGGCATGGTCGGAGGCGTCGTACGGGCGGGCCGCGGAGGTCTGCGCGCCGGGCCAGTTGTGGTGCCAGATCATGGTCGCCCCGTGGTCGACGAGCCACAGCTCGCCCCGCCACATCAGCAGGTTGGGGTTGCGCCAGGACCGGTCGACGTTGTTGACCAGCGCGTCGAACCAGACGATCCGCCCGGCCTCCGCGGGACCGACCGGGAAGGCGAGCGGGTCGAAGCCGAGCGCGCCGGAGAGGAAGTCCATGCCGAGGTTGGTGCCGCCGCTGGACCGGAGCAGGCTCTGCACCTCCTGGTCGGGTTCGCCGAGCCCCAGCTCCGCGTCGAGCTCGACCGTGACCAGGCGCGGCACGCGCAGCCCCAGCCGGCGGGCGAGTTCCCCGCAGACCACCTCGGCGACGAGCGTCTTGCGTCCCTGTCCCGCGCCGGTGAACTTCAGGACGTACGTCCCGAAGTCGTCGGCCTCGACGAGTCCCGGCAGCGAACCGCCCTCACGCAGGGGCGTGATGAAACGGGTCGCGATCACTTCCTTGAGCATCGCCCCAGGTTACTGACGCACACGGGCCTGCGGGCGCCGGCCTCGCTGGGGCGGCTCGGAACCCGACAGCGAACTGACAGCCCCGCTTTACCCACACCGCTCCGCGCACAGGTCAGGATTTCGGCACCGTCTGAACAGCCGGTCCCCAGGGGCCGTACCTCTCGGCAGATCAGGAATCCCCGGAAGGAACGTCAGCATGACCAGCGAATCAGTTCAGCCGAAGTCGGGACCGAGCCGCCGTACGATCGTGGCGGCGGCGGGCGCGGCAGGGCTCACCGTGGCGCTGACGGCGTGCGGATCGGAGGACAAGGCGTCCGATCCGTCCACCGAACAGGGCGCCGGCGGCGGCGCGACGAACGAGGGAGCCGGTGGTGCGGCGCTCGCCAAGACCTCCGAGATCCCCGAGGGCAGCGGCAAGATCTTCAAGGACGAGAAGGTCGTGGTCTCGCAGCCGGCGGCGGGCGACTACAAGGCCTTCTCGACGCTCTGCACCCACCGCGACTGCCCGATGGTGGACCTCAAGGACGACATCATCTCCTGCACCTGCCACGGCAGTCGGTTCTCCGTGCTCGACGGGAGCGTGAAGAAGGGGCCTGCGGTCGAACCGCTGGCGGCCAAGCAGATCAGCGTGAACGGCGACTCCATCACCCTCGCTTGAGCCCTCGCGGGCGCTCCAGACACGCCAGCACCTCGTCCGTGGTCGCGACCGTGGCGACCAACGCGAGAGTGTGGCGGATCACCGCGCGGGTGTAGTCGGACGGCACTCCGGCGATGGCGTCCGCCGGGACGACGGCGGTGTAGCCGCGGTTCACGGCGTCGAACACGGCATTGGGAACGGCCACGTTGGCCGAGACCCCGGTGACGATCAGCGTGCGGCAGCCGAGGTTGCGCAGCAGCGGGTCGGCATCGGTGCCCTGGAGGGGCGACAGCCCGTGCAGGCGCCGTACGACGAGGTCTTCCTCGGCGACCTCGATCGGGGCCGCGACCCGCACCGCCGGCGTGCCGGACACCTGCTGGACGGGCAGACGTTCGGCGGCCCGGAACAGAGGGGCGTTGCGGCTGGCCCCGCGGCCGTCGGGGCGGCGCTCGGCGATGGCGTGGACGACCTGGACACCGCCTGCGTGGGCGGCGGCCACCAGCCGGGCGACGTTGGCGAGCACCCCGCCCTCGCGTGCCTGCTCGGCGAGTTCGGGCAGTGCGCTGCCCTCTCCGACGACGCCCTCCTGGCACTCGACGGTGAGCAGCACGGTGGTCCGCGGATCGAGGAGTTCGCTGAGCTCTGCGTACGCGGGCACGGTCCCTCCTGGGCGCCGGCGGCTGGGCGCGCGAGCGTAGCCACCATTGCGCACGGAGGGAAGAGAACCCATTCTTTTCTGACGTGATGTCAGAGGATCTCCTCTGACACGACGTGAGAGAAGAAGGAAAGAGGGGGAGCATGACCGTCACTCAGCAGCGCCGGGGCCGGAAGATCATGATGACGCCTGGCGAGCTGGACGATTTCCTCACCACGCAGCGCACCTGCCGGGTCGCCACGGTGTCGGCCGACGGCGCCCCGCATGTGAGCACGCTGTGGTTCGCCTGGGACGGCATCTCGATGTGGCTGTACTCGGTCGTGCGCAGCAAACGGTGGACCGACCTGCGGCGCGATCCGCGGGTGGCGATCGTGGTCGACACCGGCGAGGAGTACGACGAGCTGCGCGGCGTCGAGCTGTCGGGCACCGTCGAGTTCGTGGGCGAGATCCCGCGCACCGGCGAGCTGCGCGCCGAACTGGACGTCCCGGAGACGTTGTTCGCCAGGAAGAACTTCCGCCTGGAGGAGATGCCGCACGACGGCCGGCACGCCTGGATACGTCTGACGCCGCAGAAGATCGTCTCCTGGGACTTCCGCAAGCTTTCGGCGCAGTAGCGCCGCGGCCCGGGTTCAGCCGAGGCTCTCCCCCGCCGCCTGGAGGGCCTTGACCGCGGCCCGGATCGACGGACGGCGGTCGGCGTCCGCGCGCCAGACCACGTACACATGCCGCCGGACCCGCTGTCTGACGGGGACGGTCACGACCCCGGCGGGCACGGGACGGCGGCCGAGCAGTGGGGCGACGCACACGCCGAGGCCGGCGGCGACCAGCGCGAGCTGGGTGTGGGTCTCGGCGGCGCGGTGGCCGATGAGCGGCTCGATGCCCTTCGAGCGGAGCGTGAACATCAGCCACTCGTGGCAGAACTCCCCCTCGCCCCAGGTGATCCACTCGTCGTCGGCGAACTCGGCGAGATCCACCTCGTCCCGCCCGGCGAGCCGGTGGTCGGCGGGCAGGGCGACATCGGCGGGGTCGTCCATGATCGACGCCTTGACCAGCCCGTCGGGCAGCGCCATCGGCTTGTTGTACCAGTCGAGCACCACGGCGAGGTCGAGGTCGCCGCGCACCACCCCGGCGAGGGCTGCTTCCGGTTCCAGCTCGCAGGAGCGCAGCCGGAGCGCGGGATGCCGCTCGCGCAACTCGGGCAGCGCGAGCGGGAACAGGCCGCGGGCGGCCGTCGGGAACGCCGAGAGTCTCAGCTCGCCGACGACCTGCCCGCGCTGCGCCTCCAGGTCGGACTGGGCGAGTTCGACCTGGGAGAGGATGCGCGCGGCGTGTTCGGCGAGCAGCCGGCCCGCGTCGGTGAGCCGCACGCCCCGGCCGTTCTTGGCGAGGAGCCGCTGGCCGACCTCCCGCTCCAGCTTGGACATCTGCTGGGAGACGGCGGACGTCGTGATGTGCAGCCCCTCGGCCGCGCCGCTGACCGAGCCGTGCCGGGCGAGGGCGTCGAGGGTACGCAGGCGCTCCAGGTTCAACATATAAGCAATGCTACGCAATACCGGGCTGGAAATCTCGATTGTGCTACGAGGTTCCGGCCCGGCATCGTGTTGTCCATGAGCACCGTCACCGCCCCCAGCCGGGTCGCCACCCCTTCGGGCGACCGCCCCCGTCGCCGCCTCGACTGGCGTCTGCGCTTCGCCGCCCTCTCCCTGATCTGGGGCTTCAGCTTCCTCCTCATCAAGGTGGGCACCGGGGGATACGCGCCGTTCCAGGTGACGCTCGGCCGGCTGGTGTTCGGTACGGCGGTGCTGGCCGCCGCGATGGCGGTGCGCCGGGAGCGACTGCCGCGCGGGGCGCGCACGTGGGGGCATCTGGCGGTGGCCGCGTTCCTGCTCAACGCCCTGCCGTTCTCGCTGTTCGCCTACGCCGAGCTGACCATCCCGTCCACGCTCGCGGGCATCTGCAACGCGACCTCGCCGTTGTGGGGCATGGCGCTGTCCCTGGTCGCCCTGTCGGAGGACCGTCCGACCCGGGTGCGGGTCGCCGGGCTCGGGCTCGGCTTCCTGGGAGTGCTCACGGTGCTGGGCGCCTGGCAGGGCTTCCACGGCCTGGACGCCACCGGCACGGCGCTGGCCCTGCTGGCCTCCCTGAGCTACCCGATCGGCTGGATCTACGTCCGCCGCACCCTGGCCGGTATCAGCCACTCGCACCTGTCGATGACGGGCGCGCAGTTGCTGCTCGCGACGGCCCAACTGGCCGTCGTCACCCCGCTGTTCACGACCCTGCCCACCAGCCTGTCCGTCGGCCCGCTGCTGGCGATCGCCGCCCTGGGCGCACTGGGCACGGGCCTCGCCGTCCTCCTCCAGTACGGCCTGGTCGCCGAGGTCGGACCGACGACCGCCCAGATGGTCACGTACTTCATCCCGGTCATCGCCACGGCCGCGGGCGTCGCCCTCCTCGGCGAGTCGCTCACCTGGTCGACACCGGTCGGCGCGGTGATCGTCCTGATCGGCGCGGCCCTTACACAGGTACGGCCGAAACCTCGGGCGTGAGGGAGCCCCGCCCACCGGGGCCGGGAAGCCTCAGACGTAACTCCGTGCCGGAGCCGGTCCCAGGGCCGAGGCGATCGCGTCGGCCAGAGGCTCGATCTCGCTCTCGGTGAGCGTCGAGACGGTGACCCGGATGCCGGGCGGTGCGCTCAGCCGGAAGCGGGCGCCGGGGGCGACGGCCCAGCCGGCGTGCAGCAGCCGGGCGACGGCGCCGGTCTCGTCCGGCACGGGCACCCACACGTTCATACCGCTGCGCCCGTGCGCCACGACACCGCGCCGGCCGAGCGCGCCGATCAGCGCCTCCCGGCGCACCCCGTACGCCGCCGCCACCGCGCGTGTGTCCACCGCCCCGTCGGCCCACAGCCGCGCCAGCGCCCGCTGCATCAGCCGGCTCGCCCAGCCGGGCCCGAGCCGCTGCCGGCCGCGGACCCGGTCGACGGTGACGGCGTCCCCGGTGAGCAGGGCGAGGCGCAGATCGGGTCCGTAGGCCTTGGCGGCCGAGCGCACGAACGCCCAGTGGCGGGTGGCGCCGGCCAGGGGATGCAGGGGCACGTCGACGATGCCGTGGCCGTGGTCGTCCTCGATGAGGAGGGTCTCCGGGTGCTCCCGGAGCACGGACCGCAGGGCACGCGCGCGCGGGGCGCTCACCGCGGCGCCGGTCGGGTTCTGCGCCCGGTCCGTGACGATCAGCGCCCGTGCCCCGGCCTGAAGCGCCCGCCGTACGTCGTCGGCCCGGGGTCCCTCGTCGTCGACCCCGACGGGTACGGTCCTGAGCCCGAGCGCCGGCACCAGGTCGAGGGTGCGGCCCCAGCCGGGGTCCTCCACGGCGACGGTGTCCCCGGGCTTGAGGTGGGCCGCGAGCACCCGTTCGACTCCGTCGAGTGCCCCGGAGAGCACGGCGAGCGGCCCGTCCGGCACCCCGTCGGCGGCGAGACCGGCGCGGGCGAGCCGGGCCAGCTCCGGCTCCAGCGGATCGGCCCCGTACAGCACGGGCGCGCGGTCGCCCTCGGCGGCTGCCGCCGCGAACGCCCCGGCGAGCGGCGGCAGCAGGGCCGGATCCGGATTGCCGTTCGACACGTCGCGCACGCCCTCGGGGACGTCCACCCTGATGTGGTCCCGCCCGGTCGTCGCGGGCGCGGGCCGCACCCGGCTGCCTCGCCGGCCCGCGGTCTCGATGACCCCGCGCTCGCGCAGGGTCCGGTACGCGGCCGCGACCGTGTTCGGGTTCACCCCCAGATGCTCCGCCAACTCCCGCATGGGCGGCAGCAATTGACCTGGTGACAGCTCACCGCTCCCCACCGCCCGCTCGATGCTCGCGGAAATGTCCGCTGCGCGACGCCCGCTGATCCGATACTCTCCTAGCACAAAGCCAAGTATGCACTAATACAATGGAGACGCCAATGCAGGGGACCACGCAGACGCCGTCGCAGCCCGCCGCCTACACCCCGACCGACCGCACCGTCCCCACCCGCTCGCCGGACCGGGCCTCGTACGACAAGGACCTGGTGCACTCGATACTCGACGAGGCCTACGTCTGCCATCTGGGCTTCGTCCGCGACGGCGCGCCGGTCGTGCTGCCCACGCTGTACGCCCGGGTCGGCGAGCGGCTCTATGTGCACGGCTCGACGGGCTCGCGCCCGCTGCGGGAGGCCGGCCAGGCCGACCCGGGTCTCCCGGTCTGCCTGACCGTCACGCACGTCGACGGGCTGGTCCTGGCCCGCTCGGCCTTCCACCACTCGATCAACTACCGCTCCGTGGTGGTGCACGGCGTCGCCCATGACGTGACGGACCCCGAGGAGAAGCGGCAGGCCCTCGACGCCCTGGTCGACCACGTCGTACCGGGCCGCTCCGCCGACTCACGGCCGGCCAACAAGAAGGAGCTGGCCGCCACCGCGGTGCTCCGCCTGGACCTGGACGAGGTCTCGGCCAAGCTCCGCACCGGCGGCGCGAACGACGAACCCGAGGACCTCGCCCTGCCCCACTGGGCCGGCGTCGTCCCGCTGCGCAAGGGCTACGACGCCCCGGTCGCCAACCCCGACCTGGCCCCCGGCACCGAACTGCCCGACTACCTGACGGCACGGTGATGTCGGGCCGGTGATGTCGGGCCGGTGTCCGAGAGCCCGGTGATGTCACACCGGCATCACCGGCTCCCTGGTCCTGGCACCCCGCGCCTCCCCCACCGCGAGCCCCACGACCGAGCCCAGCATCAGCACGGTGCCGGCCAGCGTCGCCACCGTGAGGTGCTCACCGAGCAGGACGACGGCGAGCACCGCCGCGCTCACCGGCTCCAGCAGCATGATCACCGAGACGGTGGCCGACCGTACGACGGCCGCGCCCGCGAAGTAGAGGCCGTAGGCGAGGGCCGTGGGGACGGCGGCGACGTACGCCAGCAGGACCAGGACCCGGCCGGGTTCCTCGGTGTGCGGCAGCAGCCCCTCGGCCAGGGCGAACGGCAACAGGCACACGCTCGTGACGGCGAACGCCCCGACGGTCGTCCGGGAGGCGTCGGCCTCGCCGTCGCGGCCCCACCGGCGGGTGAGCAGCGTCATCAGGCTGTACCCGGCCGCCGACACGAGCGCGAGCAGCACACCCCACGGGCGCACGGTCGCGTCCCCGCCGCCGAGGACGAGGACCGCGAGTCCGGCGAGGGCACCCACGACGGCGGCGGTTCCGCCCCGGCCGAGGCGCTCGGCGAGCATCAGCCGGGCGCCGAGCGCGATCAGCACAGGCCCGGCGCCGAGGGTGACGACCGTGGCAACAGCAAGGCCGGTGGCGGAGACGGCCGCGAAGTAGGCCGTCTGGAACACCGCGAGCCCGAGTCCGGTGACCCCCACCCTCAGCGCCCGGCGGCCGAGCGGCCCGCGTGCAGCGGCCCGGGCGCGCGGCCGGACGAGGCGGACGGCGAGCAGCAGCGCGAGACCGGCGGCGCAGCGCCAGAAGGAGAGGGCTACGGGCCCCATGTCGCTGGCCCGGTAGACCAGTGACGCGGCCGCGCCCGCGGTGCCCCAGGCGGCACCGGCGACGATCAGATAGAGGAGGCCTCGCCCGACGGGCAGGCCGGAGGAAGTGTTCGACACGTGTTCTCTCCGCAGACGCGCACGGCACGCCGCGCGCGATCGGCGGCGGCTGGTGCGCGGAAGTTCGGGAAGGACCCCGGATCAGTCGGATCTGCGGATCAGTCGGATCTGCGGATCACGTCGGATCAGCGGGGTCCACGGACTTCGTCTGCGGGCAGCACCGTTCGGCCCGGCGGTGACATGCCGGGCGCGGTTTCCGGAGGGCCCGCCTCAGGCGGCCGGAGGCGGAAGAACGAGTGCGTTCGAAGGCATGATCGGCACCTTATGCGGCCGTTCCGGGCCGGGACAACTTCCTTTCCGGGCCGCCGCTCGCCACCGGCTGTCCGGACCCCTTGGCGGGCGTCGAGGACTGCGCGATGAACGCGCCCACCAGCACGATCACGCCACCGGCGAGCTGCGGTGCCGACAGGTGCTCGCCGAGCAGGATCCAGGCCAGGACCGTGGCGATGACCGCTTCGAGACAGGCCACGACACCGGCGACCTGCGGGGAGAGCCGGCGCACGGCGAGCACGCCGGTCACGTACGCGACGACCGTGGCGACGAGGACGATCCAGGCCAGCAGGGCGACCGCGGAGACGGGCGAGCCGTCCATGCGCGCGGTGCCGGTGAGCACGGACCAGTCCAGGCTCCAGGGCCGGGCGACGACGGTCAGTACGGCCGCGCCGACGAGCAGGCCGTAGGCGATGACGCCGAGCGGGTCGGGCGCCTCGTCCCCGGCGTCGCTGCCCTGGTCGGAGAGGACGAAGTAACCGACCTGGCAGCAGGCCGCGCCCAGGGCGAGCAACAGCCCCAGGGCGTCGAAGCGGAGCCCCGACCACACCTCGACGACACACGCGAGCCCGCCGACCGCGAGGACGACACCGACCGCCGCCGCGCGCGTCACGGGCCGCCGCTGCACGAACCGCACCCAGCCCAGCACGAGGGCGGGCGCCAGGTACTCGATGAGCAGCGCCACTCCGACGGGGATACGGGAGAGCGAGGCGAAGTAGAAGGCCTGGACGCCGGCGACGGCCAGCAGCCCGAACCCGGCGAGCAGTCCGGGGCGACGGCGCAGCAACGCGCGATGGCGCACCGCGAGCGGCAGCATCACCAGGGCCGCCCCGGTCACGCGCAGCCACACCACGTGCAGGGGATCCAGGCCCGCCTCGATCAGCGGCTTGGCCGCGACACCGGATCCGCCGAAGGCGACCGCGGACAGGAGCGCGAGGCCGAGCCCGACGCCCTTGCCGTGCCTGCTGGGGTTGCTGTGGCTGCTGTCAGACGTACGCACCGGCACATGATGGCAGGCCATGACAGGAGCGTCACCCCCTATGGCACCTGTCTCACTGCCTGGACGGGGCGAGCGGCTCCGCGAAGGCCCGGTCAGTAACCGGCTTCGCCACCTCGGACGCACTCCTCGGACGCGCACTCCTGGGGCCGGCCGGTCCGGCCGTCGATCCGTGCGTCGATCCGTGCGAGCACCGCGTGCGGGTCGATCCCGGCGCGTCGGAGCACCTCGACCGCGCGCGCCTGCGGGTCGACGACGATCGCCGCGAGCAGATCGACTCCCCGGGCCGGACCGCCGTGCCGCGCGGCGCGTTCGCAGGCGTACTCCATCGAGGCCGCGGCCAGCGGCGAGAAGCCCGCGGTCTCCGTGACGACGGGGACGGCACCGGAGTCCTCGACGCCGTTCTGCCAGCGCAGGCCGTAGCCGATGCTGCGCTGGACGAGGTAGCCGAGCAGCCGCGCGATCTGCGGCCCCTCGCCGAAGACGGCACGCGCCTGCGGGTCGGACTCCAGCAGCGAGTGGAGCAGATGGGCCGTGTCGATCTGCCGGTCCGCATCCCTGACCGCTCTGCGGCGGGCACCGGTGACCACCGATGCCAGCTCGTCACTGAGCCTGGCATCGCGCTCCGCGCGGTGGATGCCGTGCTCATGGGCCGACTGGCGGGGGATACGGGGTTGCACATCCTCCACCCCATCAGTCCCGGACGCCCGGGTCATCCCCGGAGGGGAGCATTCTCGCGTCCCACGGGAAGTGGACATCGTCGGCCGGAATCTCCTCCTTGCGGAGGACATCAGGCTCTTTCGCACTGCGATCGCAGCACACCTGACAGTTCGTCAGTATTGAACATTGCGACCGTCGCGGCTACGTTCCGCGACATCCAGCCCGACGTGAAGAGGTGGTCGCATGGCCGAAGTCAGCGCGGAGGCACGCATCGGGGCGCCGGCCGAGAAGGTGTGGGCCAGGCTCACGGACTGGTCCTCGTACGGCGAGTGGAACGCGACCCACACGAGTTTCCCGGAGGGCGGCCCCGACCCCCTCGACGTGGGCGCGACGTTCCGGGAGAACATGCGGCTCATGAACTTCCCGGCCGAGGTGGAGTGGACCGTCGAGGCACTGGAACCGGCCAGGGTGCTCGCCATCCGCGGCAAGGGCCCGATGGGCGTGACCGTGGCGACGCGCTACACCCTCACACCCGACGGCGACGCGACGACGGTCCGCATCGACGGCGAGTTCACGGGCGCGACGGTGTCACTGATGGCGGGCAAGCTCAGGGACTCGGCCACGGCCGCCCTGAACGAGTCGCTGCGCAGGCTGGACGGGCTGATGGCCTGACACACCCCGGGCGGGCGGTCCGGCGCAAGCGGAAGCGCCCCGTGGATCACTCCACGGGGCGCCTGCGCCGAGCACCTGATCGTCAGTCCTCGTCGGCGAGGATCAGATACAGCTTCTTGCGGGCTTCGTTGATGACGCCGAGCGCCTTCTCCCGCTGCTCCTTGCTGCCGGTCTTCCAGACCTGCCCGAAGGCCTCCATGAGACCGAAGCCGGCCTGGCGGATCTCCCCGAGAGCCTCCCAGTCGACCCCGCGGGAGGCCTCCTCCCAGGGAGCCTCGGGCCCTTCTTCGACCGCGGCGCGACCCGCCTCGGTGAGCGAGAACAGCTTCTTGCCGCCCTCGGACTCACTCGTGATCAGACCCTCGTCCTCCAGCAGCTGCAGGGTGGGGTACACCGAGCCGGGGCTGGGCTTCCACGCCCCGCCGCTGCGCTCGGCGATCTCCTGGATCATCTCGTAGCCGTGCATCGGCCGGTCCTTGAGCAGGGCCAGGATCGAAGCCCGCACGTCACCGCGCCGCGCCCTCCCCCTCGGCCCACCGCGCCCTCGTCCGCCCCAAGGTCCGGGGCCGAAGCCCGGACCACCGGGCCCTCCCCAGCCGGGACCGCCCGGCCCGAAGGGCCCGAAGGCGGAACGCAGCGCCTCGAAACCACCCCGGCCGCCGTGACGGGGTCCGCCGTGGCCATGCCCGTGCTCGAATCCGTGAGTATGCATCGCAAACACTCTCCATTCCATCGTTGATCTGTCGCGACGCCTCAACGATATATCGGTAGTGTTCGGATGGCAAGGCCGCTTCGGGCGCCCTCGGGCCCTCGTGCCCGGAGACCTTGTCGTCGTCGCGGCGCTGTCCGGGCCGCTCGATGCCACATACGCGCCCGATCTCAAGCGGGCGGTGGCCGAGATCGAACGGATGGGGTTCCGTGTGCGTCTCGCGCCGCTCCTCGAAGCCGGACGGCACCGCTGGTGGAGCGCGGCGCGGCCGGACGAGATCGCCAAGGAGCTCAACGATCTGCTGCGTGACCCCGAAGTGCGCGTGATCGTCGCGCACGACGGTGGCCAGACGGTGTTCGGATACCTCGACCTCTTCGACGCGATCAGGGCCGACCCCAAGCCGATCCTCGGCTACAGCGACATCTCCCTGCTGCACCTGGTGCTCTACGCGCGCACGGGTCTCGTCGGGTTCCATGCCGACGTGGCCACGCCCGGTCTCGGAGGGCACTGGCAAAGAGCGTCCGCGGCCCGCCGGGAAGAGCTGGGGAAGCTGTACTCGACGCTGCTGACCGACACGGAGCCGATCGGTGCGCTGCCCGCCGGTCCGTCATGGGAGTGCTGGCGTGCCGGGCGTGCCGAAGGTCCGCTGATCGGCGGGGTCATCAACCGCATCGTGCTGGCGCAGGCGACGCCTTTCGCGCTGCCGCTCGAATGCTTCGACGGCGCGATGCTGTTCTGGGAGGAGGTGGGCGGCCACGCCTCGCACGTGTGGAGCTATCTGCAGATACTGCGGCACAGCGGGATTCTCGATCGGATCTCCGGCATGGTCGTGGGCGTTCCGGAGGCGATCGACGGACTCGGCTCGCCCGACGGCTCTCCGACTCTGGCCGAGATCGTCCTCGACGTCCTCGGTGACCGCGACATCCCGGTCCTGGGCAACGTCGAGGTCGGGCACGCAGGCCCGAATCTGCCGATGCCTGTCGGCATCCGCGTCGCCCTTGACGCGGAAGAGAGGACGTTGTCGCTGCTCGAACCGGCAGTCCGTGCCGCCCATGGCGACGGGACCGGTCGGTGAGCCGGTAACACTTCATGGAGCACCAGCGCCGGTCCTTGCCGTCGGGCTAGTCCGACCAACTGTTGAGGAGTCATGTTCGGGCCCGGCCAGGTAAATCCAGGTCAGGCAAAGCCGTCAGACCTTCCGCACCTGGGTCGTGTCGACGCCGAGGACCGTGCCGTCGGCGCCGGTCGGGACGATCTCCGGCACGGGGGTGCCGTGTTGGTCGACCAGCGTGGAGTGAGCCTCGCCGGGAGCGAAGGCGTGACGTTCTCCCCACTGCCGCAGGGTGACGATCACCGGGAAGAGGTCACGGCCGGCGTCGGTGAGGACGTATTCCCGGCGGCGGCCCGAGGGTGCGGTGCGCTGCGCGAGGACCCCGTGAGCGGTGAGCTTGCGCAGGCGGTCCGTGAGGATGTTGCGGGCGATGCCCGTCCGCCGCTGGAACTCGGTGAACGATCGCGCCCCGTCCATCGCGTCGCGAACGACGAGCAGGCTCCACCTGTCGCCGACGAGATCGAGCGTCCGGGCGACGGGGCAGTCGCGGTCGGTCCAGTCGGGGGCCGGGTCCAGCGCGGCGGTGCGCTGCATGACACCTCCCAATGAGTTGCGGATCGAAACCATTCTGCCGTACGTTCAAATCAGTTGCAATCTGCTACTGATTGGAGTGGGAGCACGATGGACGTGTGGCGGCGGTCGCTGCTCGCGGTGGTGTGTGGTGTGGCCGTGGCGAGCATCTACGCCGCGCAGCCGGTTCTGGAGCCGATGGGACGCGACCTCGGTGTGCCGGCGGAACTCACCGGGTGGATCGTCGCGGCAGGCCAGCTCGGCTATCTGGCGGGGCTGGTGCTGCTGGTGCCGCTGGGCGATGTGGCCGACAGGCGCCGGCTCATCGCCGTGCAGCTGGCGATCACCGCTGTGGGCATGACCGTCACGGCCTCGGCGTCAGCCGCCTGGGTGGCGTTCGCGGGGCTCACGGCGGCTGGGGTGTTCGCGGTCGTGGTGCAGACCACGGTGGCCTACGCCGCGTCGCTCTCACCGCCTGCCGAACGCGGCCGGAACATCGGCGTCGTGACCTCGGGCGTCGTGGTCGGCATCCTCGGGGCGCGGGTCGTCACCGGCACACTCGCCGAGATGTGGGGCTGGCGGAGCGTCTACGCGATGCTCGCGGTGCTGTGCCTCGGGCTCGCGGCTCTGGTCCTCGTGGCCCTGCCGTCCGAGGAGCGCCTCGCCCCACCCGCGGGGTACACGCGGGCCGTCACCTCACTCGGCGGACTGTTCGGGCAGCGGGTCTTCCTCACCCGCGGGCTCATCGCCTTCTTCCTGTTCGCATCGTTCGGGTCCCTGTGGAGCGGGCTGTCCCTGCCGCTGGCGGACGCGCCGTGGCAGCTGAGCGAGAGCCGGATCGGACTGTTCGGCCTCGCCGGACTCGCCGGCGCGCTCGGTGCGGCCCGCGCGGGACGGTGGGCGGATGCCGGGCGGGCGGCCCCGGTCACCGGTCTCGCGCTCGCCCTGCTCATCCTGTCGTGGGCGGCGATCGGGCAACTGCCGTGGTCGCTGTGGCTCCTCGTCGCCGGAATCGTGGCTCTCGACTTCGCGGTCCAGGCCGTGCACGTGAGCAACCAGCACGTGCTCACCACCGCGTATCCCGACCGCGTCAGCAGCGTCATCGGCGGCTACATGGTCTTCTACTCCCTCGGCTCCGCCTTCGGCGCGGCCGCGACCACCGCCGCCTTCACCGCCTACGGCTGGGCGGGCTCCAGCCTCCTCGGGGCGGGATGCGCGGCCTGCGCCCTGGCCGTACGGGCGGCCGACAGGCGACTGCTCCGCGTCGGCCTCGGTGAGCGCCCGGCGAGAGGAGAGGCTCGTGAGTGAATCGGTCCAGGGCTCGCCGATTGGCCTTGGTCCGCTGCTGCGGCGAGCCCCTAGCGTTCGGGCATGCGGATTCGAATCGTCGACGCCTTCACCGATCGCCCCTTCTCCGGCAACCCGGCCGGGGTCGTCCTCCTGAACGACGCGGACGCCTTCCCGGACGACACCTGGCTCCAGAACGTCGCACTGGAGGTCAACCACGCCGAGACGGCCTTCGCCCATCCCCTCCCGGAGGGCGGCGAGGCCGACTGGGCGCTGCGCTGGTTCACCCCGGCCACCGAGGTCGCGATGTGCGGCCACGCGACCCTGGCCACCGCCCACGTCCTGCACACCACCGGCACCCACGAGGGCTCGGTACGGTTCGCCACCCGCAGCGGCGTCCTCGCCGCCACGCCCGCCGAGGGCGGCTCCGTCACGCTCGACTTCCCGACCGCGCCGCTCACCCGGATCGACCCGCCGGACGGCCTCGCCGAGTCGCTGGGCACCGGGCCGCTCACGGTCCTCGACACCGGCCCGGACATCGGCGACCTGCTGGTCGAGGTCGCCGACGAGAAGACGGTGCGCGGCCTCGCCCCCGACCTCAAGGCCCTCGCCGCCCAGTCCGAGCGCGGCGTCATCGCCACGGCGCGCGCGGACGACCCCGGCCAGGGCTACGACTTCGTCTCGCGCTGCTTCTTCCCGAACGTCGGCATCGACGAGGACCCGGTGACCGGCAGCGCCCACACCGCGCTCGCCCCGTTCTGGTCCGAGCGTCTCGGCAGCCCCCGCCTCACCGGCCTCCAGGCCTCGCCCCGCTCCGGCCGCGTCCGCACGGAGCTGCGCGGCGACCGCACCCTGCTGTCCGGCAGGGCGGTCACCGTCATCGAGGGCGAGCTGCTGGCCTGAGGCAAAACCCCCCGTCTCTTACGCCGTCGGCAGCCAGCCGACCTTGCCCGCCAGCAGGGCGTACCCCACGAAGGCACCGATGTCGAGCAACGAGTGGGCCACCACCAGCGGGCCCACCCGGCCCCAGCGTCGGTACAGGTAGACGAACACCACGCCCATGACCATGTTGCCGATGAAACCGCCGATGCCCTGGTAGAGGTGGTACGAGCCGCGCAGGACCGAGCTGCCCACCAGCGCGGCCACCGGTGTCCAGCCCAGCCGGCCGAGGCGGCGCAGCAGGTAGCCGACGACGATCACTTCCTCCAGCACCGCGTTCTGGATCGCCGAGAGGATCAGCACCGGGTACTTCCACCACACGTCCGGCAACGCCTCGGGCACCACGGTGAGGTTGAAGCCGAGGCCGCGGGCGGCCAGGTAGAAGGCGATCCCGGTGCTGCCGATGACCGCCGCGATCGCCGCCCCGCGGCCGAGGTCGGGCCAGGGGCGGGTGCGGTCGAATCCGATGGTGCGCAGGCCCGCGCCCTCGCGCAGCAGGAAGTGCGCGACGAGCACGACGGGCACGAGGGCCGTGGTGATCCCGAAGAGCTGCCAGGCCAGGTCGAGCCAGGGACGGCCGGGCGCGGCCGAGGCGTTCATCGTGGCCGCCTGGTCCTTCAGCCCGCCGGGCTTGGTGACCGAGCCGATGAAGCTGATCAGGGCGGAGACTCCGCTCGCCCCCAGCGAGAGCGCCAGCACGAGCAGCGTCTCGTTGCGGAGCATCCGCCGCGAGAGCCGCTGCTGGGGAATGGAATCGTCGGCCACCGGGCTCGCCTCCGCCTGCACACCTGCCTCCACTTCACCGACCTGTCGGATCAGTATGAGGGCAGCGGGACATCGGCCGGGCGCCGCATCAGCTCCACGGCACGGGCCCCGGCAGACGCAGCGGCACCGTGCACCTCGCAACCCGACGGGGCAGGCTCCGGCAGGCGGCACACTGTGCCCACCGGCGCTGCACCCAGCAGGTACCGGCTCCGGCGCCGGCGGCCGGATGACGCCGGCGACCCATCAGCCCAGCGGCACGGGCTCCGGCGACCCCACCGGCCAGGTGTGCACCGGTTCCCCCTTGTGCATCAGCTCCCGGTAGCGCCGGGTCGTGGCGGCCAGCGCGGCGTCCCTCGGGTGGCCCGCGTCCAGTGCCTTGTGGAAGGTCGCGGCCTGCCAGCTCGCCCCGTTCATCCGGCGCCGGCACCGCTCCTCGATCACACCCAGGTACAGATCGCGGTCCGCCGGCTCCACGCCCCACGCGTCCAGCCCGGCCTCGGCGAGCGGCAGCAGTTCGTCGCGGACCAGGCTCACCGCGTCGACCTGCCCGGTGCCGCCGTAGCGGCCGCGCCGGGGCCAGGTGAAACGGGCGTCGATGCCGTCCTTGCACGCGGCGTCGAAGTTGGCGGCGGCGGCCTCGAACGGCAGCCGGTTCCACACCGGCCGGGCCTCCTCGGCGAGGGCCCGGATGAGGCCGTAGTAGAACGCGGCGTTGGCGACGACGTCGATGACGGTGGGTCCGGCGGGCAGGACGCGGTTCTCCACGCGCAGGTGGGGGACGCCGTCGGCGATGCCGTAGACCGGGCGGTTCCAGCGGTAGATGGTGCCGTTGTGCAGGACGAGCTCGGCGAGGGACGGTGCGCCGCCCTGGTCGAGCACCTCCAGCGGGTCCTCGTCGTCGCAGATCGGCAGCAGTGCCGGGTAGTAGCGCAGGTTCTCCTCGAACAGGTCGTACGCCGAGGTGATCCAGCGCTCCCCGAACCAGGTGCGCGGCCGCACGCCCTGGGCCTGGAGTTCGGGCGGGCGGGTGTCGGTGGACTGCTGGAACAGCGGGGGCCGCGACTCGCGCCACAGCTCACGGCCGAAGAGGAACGGCGAGTTGGCGCCGACGGCGATCTGCGCGGCGGCGACGGCCTGGGCCGCGTTCCACACGTCGGCGAAGCGGGCCGGGGTGACCTGGAGGTGCAGTTGCACGGAGGTGCAGGCGGCCTCCGGCGCGATGGACTTGGACGTGCAGCGCAGGTGCTCGACGCCCGCGATGTCGAGGGTGAACTCCTCGCCGCGGGCGGCCACGATCTGGTCGTTGAGGAGGGTGTAGCGGTCGACGTCGGAGAGGTTCGACGACACCAGGTCGTCCCGGTCGAGGGTCGGCAGAATACCGATCATCACGATTCCGGCGTCGACTTCGCCGGCTTTCCGGTCGGCATATGCCAGTGACGTACGGAGTTCCTCCGCGAGACGATCGAATACCCGGCCACCCAGACGGTGTGGGGGAATGTTGACTTCCAGGTTGAACATGGCGAGTTCTGTTTGGAAATCGCGGCTCGCGATACGTTCCAGGACTTGCGCGTTCAACATTTTCGGCATGCCGTCGGTGCCCGCGAGATTCAACTCGATCTCCAGCCCCATGAGGTTCTTGGGGCGATCGAACCGCTTCTCCGCCAGGAGTCGCTCCAAGCCCGTCAGGCACCGACGGAGCTTGTCGCGGTAGCGCTGGCGATCGGACAGGTCGAACCCGCCTGCCACGACCTTCTCCCCCATCGAAGCGTCCCTCCTCGGATGATGCGGGCCGAAGATCCGGCCGCCGGGGTCCCGGTCAGGTGGAGGATGCCCAGCGGAAGCGATCGATAACGTCCCGGACGGGCCCGTCGGCCGCTACGCTGGTCATGGATGACCGGTGGCACATTCACTCGGCATGACGCAGCGGCCCGGGTTTCGGGGTTGCGCGAACTCGTGAAAAACGCCGACGAGAATAGGCCGACCGCCGCGGGAGCATTCGCCGAGGTCATCGCCGTGCAGCCCCGCGCGGAATCGGGATAATTCTCGCGTATCGCCGACCGAATGTACCCTTGTTCTACTCACCGGAAACGGCTAGACGAAACATAGTCTCAACCCGTGTCGTATAAACTCCGCGAACAAGGCAGAAGGTTGGCGCCCACGGTCGATGGGTCCTGCCGTCGAGGCGATGTTCGGCGGACCCACCCCCCTCTCGTTCTTGAGACCCCGGCCCCTGCCTGTCTGAACCCCGTGAGCTGACAGCGCCGTCCGCCCCCGCCCTCGTGCCACCGTGCCTTTGAACTGAGAGGCGACCCACCATGCCGCTGCATGTCCCCCCGGCTCCCGCGCCCGCACTCCGTTCCGTCCTGACTGCGCTCTCCTCTCCCACCGTGGTCCGCGAGGCCCGAACTCCCTCCCTGCTCCGCGCACAGGGACCCGCCACTCCCGAGCTCCCCCTGCCCGTCCACGTCCTCGACCGCGTCACGGCCGAGGGGGTGTCGGCCACCCGGCTGGCCGGGTGGCGCTTCCTGATCCGCTGCGGCGACCGTGCCGTGGCCGCGGCGGAGACCATGCTCACTCCCGACGGCTGGGCCTTCTCGCGCTTCTTCGAGGGCCCGTACATCGCCTCCACCGAGCGTGCCCTGCGCCAGGCCGAGACGATGTCGCAGCCGTACCAGCCCCGCCTGCTGTCCGTGCCCGGCCTGTACATGCTGACGCTCTGGCTGCACGAGGACTGCACCGCCGACGGTGCCGCCGGCCACCCCGCCGCCACCGACCTGCTCGTCCCGCTGGCCCCCGCACCCCCCGGCATCGCGGCCCACCGCCCGCACCGCGTCGCCGAACTGCTCCCGGTCCTGACCCACCGGGTGACTCCCACGCGGCTGCTCGGCTCACCCGCCTGAAGCACCGCGCCCGAAGCTCTCCGCGCCCCGTCGTCGAAATGCAGGCGACGGGGTCACGTTTTTTCATTCCGCCACCCTTATTCGCTCGTACGAGCACTCAATAGCTCGTACGAGCCGGAATGGATCACCTGCCCGACCGGACTAGCCCTATTCGGCCCCCACGAACCATCCGAAGTGACAGCCCAGTTGGGATGAACCGTCCGCGCGGGTGATGCGTCATGAACCTGTGAGAAGCGGTGCCGCGAAATCCCTGCGGATCGACGCCCGTGGGGCAACACTGGGTTCCGACGACTTATCACAACGGGGGGCGGCCATGAGCGATACTTCCAGCCGCGGAACAGACACGACAGCCGACTCAGCGATCCCATCCACCACGACCCAGCGAGAGATCCCACCCATGTGCCAGCACCAGACTCCGTGCCCGTCAGCCGACTCCGCCGACCGGGAATCCGCCCGTCTCGTGGCGCACCACCCGGAGCAGGGTTGGAGCCTGCTGTGCAACGGCGTGCTGCTCTTCGAGGACACCGGCGAGCTCCTGCCGGACGGCCGGGTCATCGCCCCGCACCGTCCGCTGGCCTCCAGCAAGGTCATGACGGCCGCCTGAGGCCGCCGGGCGGCGTGACCTCCCGCCCGCAGACATGAGGGGCCGGCCGCAGGAGATCCTGCGAACCGGCCCCGACGCGTGTCCGGGTGCCGTCACTCACCGTCACAGCCACGAACGGGACGGTACGCCTTCCCACGGATGCCCGTTTTCCGGAAGACTCCTGGAAGTTTCGGGGTCGCCCGTCGACGGAGGTGGGGCAAGTGGCAGCACATGAGGCCGGAGCCGGGGGAAAGGTCACGATCACGGAGATCGCCCGGCAGGCCGGCGTGTCCGTACCGACCGTGTCCCGCGTCGTCAACGGCCGGTCCGACGTGGCGCCGCAGACCCGGGCCCGCGTCGAGGACCTGCTGCTTCGGCACGGCTACCGCAAGCGTCCCGCGGCCCCGGGCACCCGGGCCGGCCTGCTCGACCTGGTCTTCAACAACCTCGACAGCCCCTGGGCCGTGGAGATCATCCGCGGGGTCGAGGAAGTCGCGCACGCGGCCGGGGTCGGCACGGTCGTGTCGGCCATCCACGGACGTTCGGGCGATGCCCGCGAGTGGATGCGCAACCTCCGGGCCCGGGCCTCGGACGGCGTCATCCTCGTCACCTCGGCCCTGGAACCGACGCTCCACGAGGAACTGCGCATCCTCGGCGTCCCGCTGGTCGTCGTCGACCCGGCGGGCTCGCCCGCCCTGGAGGCTCCCACCATCGGTGCCGCCAACTGGTCGGGCGGCATGGCGGCCACCGAGCACCTGCTCTCCCTGGGCCACCGCCGCATCGGGCTGATCGCGGGGCCGCCGCGGCTGCTGTGCTCCCGGGCCCGCCTGGACGGCTACCGCGCGGCTCTGGAAGGCGCCGGCATCGCGATGGACGAGTCCCTCGTCGTCGCCGGCGACTTCCGCCCCGAGTCCGGCTTCACCGCCTGCGAGGCCCTGCTCGGCCTGCCCGAGCCGCCGACCGCCGTGTTCGCGGCCAGCGACCAGATGGCACTCGGCGCGATCGAGGCACTGCGCCGACGCGGGATGCGGGTGCCGCAGGACATGAGCGTGGTCGGTTTCGACGACCTTCCGGAAGTCCGCTGGTCGGCTCCGCCCCTGACCACGGTCCGCCAGCCCCTGGCCGACATGGGCAAACTGGCCGTCCGCACGGTGCTCCGCCTGACCCGCGACGAACAACCGGCCTCACCGCGAGTCGAGCTGGGAACGGACCTGGTGGTGAGGGCGAGCACGGCGCCTCCGGCGGGGCGGGCCTGACAAACCTGCCCGACTGGGCGGAGGCCGACGAGGTACGTCGGGACCCATGGAAGAAGCGCTGCCGAGCTCAGAGTCGCTGCCGCAAGGCGGCAGGGCGTGGCGGCGGGGCGCCCCCGGCTGCGGGTGTCATGCGGCCAGCTCTGCCGGCCCGACACTCCCACGGCGCCCGGCCCCCTCGGCACGGCGCGTCGCCTCGACCACTGGCCGGCGCGAATCGCAGCCGCGGCACACCAGGCGTAACCCGAGGCGGCCGGGTCCTGCCGCCACGCCGTCTCCCGCCACACGCCGCCCGCCACATGCCGTCTCCCGCGCGCCGCCCGCCACCCCCCGCGCCCGCCAGCCCGCCGAAGCAACGCGCTGCGCCCGGCCGCAGGCAACTCGGCTCCCCGGCACGGTCAGGAAATGGCGCCCCGCCCCCACAGCGGGGCGCCACCCCTCCCCCTACCTCCCCCCGAGCGCCTCACGCAGTGCGAAGTACGCCGGTTTTGGGGCCAGTTGCTCGTCCCACGGCAGGGCCGCGCCCTCGCCCGGGAAGAAGGCCGGGATCCACGAGTACTTGTCCGTGTAGTCCCAGAGGGTGACACCGACGCAGCGGCGCACCGCCAGGCAGGCCTCGGTCACGTCCCGGTACCACTCGGCCTGCTGGGTCAGCTTCTCCTCGGTCGCGGGCAGCTGCATCCGTATGTCGACCTCGGTCAGCGCGGTGTCGAGGCCGAGCCGGGAGAAGCGGCGGAGATTGTCCTCCAGGGTGGTGGGATAGCCGTACTGGAGAGCGAGGTGGGCCTGGAGGCCGATGCCGTGCAGCGGGACGCCCTTGGCCTTCAGTTCCTTGGCCAGCTTGTAGTACGCGTCGCTCTTCGGGCCGATCGCTTCGATGTTGTAGTCGTTGAGGTACAGCCTGACCCGCGGATCGGCCTGGTGCGCCCAGCGCAGCGCGTCGGCGATGTAACCGGGCCCGAGGGTCTTGTAGAAGACCGACTCGCGGTACGTACCGTCCTCGTTGAACGCCTCGTTGACGACGTCCCAGGCGAAGACCTTGCCCCGGTAGTGCCGTACCTCGGCCTGGATGTGCTTCTTCAGCACGGCCCGCAGCTCCCGGGCGGTCCACTCCCGCTCCGTGAGCCACTCGGGCAGCTGGCTGTGCCAGACGAGGGTGTGGCCGCGCACCTTCTGCCGGTTGGCGCGGGCGAGGTTCACGATCTCGTCGCCCTGGGAGAAGTCGAACACGCCCTGCTGGGGCTCGGTCGCGTACCACTTCATGCCGTTGCCGGGGGTGATCTGGTCGAACTCGCTGCCGAGCAGGGCCGTGTAGGGCGCGTCACCGAGCTCGGGATTGTCCGTCGCGCTGCCGAAGTAGCGGCCGTGCCGCTGGGCGAGGTCGGCGAGGGTCGGTTCCTTGCCGTGCCGCTCGTCCGCCTGTGCCGTCGGCCCGGTGGCGAGGCCTGCGAGCATCAGCGCGGCGGCGAGGGCCCCGGCGAATCTGAGCCGTGGAGCGGTCTTGCGCATGGTGCGACTCCTCACGATCGGTGGGTGGGTGAGCCGTACGTCCGCGGCGCGTGTCAGCCCTTCGTCGCGCCGGCGGTGAGGCCGCCGACGAGCTGACGCTCGGCGACCGAGTAGAAGGCGAGGGCGGGGACCATGGCCAGCACGAGATAGGCGAAGACCTTGGCGTACTCCGCGGAGTACTGCCCCTGGAACTGCTGCACGCCGATCGGCAGGGTCCACCACTGCGAGTCGGTGAACACCAGCAGCGGCAGGAAGAAGTTGTTCCAGCTGGTGACGACGGCGAGCACGGACACGGTGCCGAGCGCGGGCCGCGCCATGGGCAGCAGCACCCGCCAGAAGAAGCCGAACGAGCTGCATCCGTCGAGCGTCGCCGCCTCCTCCAGCTCCCCGGGGATCTGCCGGAAGAAGCCGCGCAGGATGATGATGGTCATCGGCAGTCCGAAGGCCGCCTGCGGGAGGATCACGCCGAGCGGGTTGTCCAGCAGGTCCAGGGAGCGCAGCAGCAGGAACAGCGGCAGGGCCGCCACCGCGAAGGGGAACATCAGCCCCATCGTGAACAGCGTGAACAGCATCTCCCGGCCGCGGAAGGCGAACCGCGCGAAGGAGAAGGCCGACAGCGCGGAGACCGCGACGACCAGGACGGTCGTGCCCACCGCGATCAGCGTGCTGTTTCCGATCAGCCGCCAGAAGTCCCCCGAGCCCAGAATCTGGGTGTAGTTGGAGGTCACCCACGACTCGGGCAGACCGACCGGGTTGCGGGAGAGCTCGTCGGTGGTCTTGAAGCCGGACAGCGCGGCGTAGAGCAGCGGGACGGCCATGACCGCGCCGACGAGGACCAGGATCAGGTGCAGAGGAAACGTTCTGCCCCTGCGGGATGTCCGACTGTGCGTCACTTTCCGTCTCCCCGCATGGTGGTCGTGGCCCCTTCCAGGTCGCGCCGGAGCACGAACCGCTGGTAGGCGAGGGCGAAGACGAGACTGATGCCGAACATGACCACGCTGATCGCGCTGGCGTAGCCGACCTGGTAGCGCTTGAACCCGTATTGGAACATGGTCACGGCCATGGTCTCGGAGTGGTGGTCGGGTCCGCCCGCGGTGGTCACCCAGACCAGGTCGAAGAGCTGGATGGCTCCGATGACCGACAGGAAGACGCTGATGCGCAGGGTGGGTGCGAGCAGCGGCAGCGTCACGTTGCGGAAGCGCTGCCAGGGGCCGGCCCCGTCGATGAGCGCCGCCTCGGTCAGCTCCCTGGGGACGGCCTGCAGCCCGGCCAGGTACAGCATCATGTGGAAGCCGAAGTACTTCCAGGTCATGACCAGGAACAGGGTCGCCATGACGGTGGACGGATCGGCGAACCACTCCCCGCCCAGCCCGTCCAGGCCGACCTTGCCGAGGACCTGGTCGGCGAAGCCGTCGTCCGGGGCGAAGATCATGCCGAAGAGAATTCCGGTGATGGCCTCGGACAGGACGTACGGGGCGAAGAACAGCATCCGGTACACCGCCCGGCCGCGCATCCGCTGGTTGAGCAGGACGGCCATGGCGAGCGCGAACGGCAGCTGGACGACGAGCGACAGCACGAGCAGGACCAGGCAGCGCCACAGGTCGCCCAGGAAGACGTCGTCCTGGAAGAGCCGGGTGAAGTTCTCTCCGCCGATGTAGTCGGTGGGCATGCCGAAGCCGCCCCAGCGGAAGAACGCGGCGTACAGCGCGAACAGCATCGGCAGCAGGACGAGCCCCAGGAACAGCACCAGGGCGGGCAGTTGGAAGCCGGCCGCGGTCAGCCAGTTCAGCGTCCGCCGCCGGGCCCGGCTCCGGGCCCGGTCCTTGGCCGGGGGTGGCGGGCCGGCGTCGCGGCCGGTCCGTTTGTCCGGCAGGTACGTGGAGGTCATCGCCGGTTACTGCTCTTCCTTCGTGGTCTTCGTGATCGACTGGGCGACCTGCTCCGGCGACCGGGAACCGGCGATGAGCGCGGCGACGCTGTCGTTGACCTCCTGGCCGACGGCGGGCGCGTACGCCTGGTCGAGGTAGAGCTGGAAGCCGGTGGCCTTCTTCAACTGCTCCTGTACGGCCTTGATGTTGGGGTCGACGATGGCTTTCTCGGCCGCCGGGACCACGGGCAGGGTGCCGGTCTTCTTGACCAGTTCCAGATCGGTGGCCTCGGACGCGAAGAACTTCAGGAAGTCGACGGCCGCCTGCGGGGCGCCCCGGCGCAGGGCGTGTCCGCCGCCTCCGCCGAACACCTCGGTGAGGGACCCCTTGCCGCCCTCGACCGCGGGGAACGGGAAGAAGCCGAGGTCCTTGCCGAGGCCCTTGCCCGCGTCGGCCTGCACCACCGGCGCCCACTGGCCCATGAGTTCCATGGCCGCCTTGCCGTTGCCGACGGCGGCGGCCTGGCCGGTGGGGCTGTTGTAGGCGGCGCCGAGGAAGCCCTTCTGGAACGGCTGGAGGCCGACGAGTTCCTCGAGGTGCTCGCCCGCCTCGACGAAGGGGGCGCCGGTGAAGTCCTTGTCGGCGTAGGCCTTCTCCAGCGCCTCGGCGCCGGCGGTGCGCATCGCCAGGTAGGCCCAGTAGTACATGCCGGGCCACTTCTCCTTGCCGGCCAGCGCCAGGGGCGTGACACCGGCGGACTTCAGCTTGCGCACGGCGTCGAGGAAACCGCTCCAGGTGGTCGGGGGCGCACTGATGCCGGCCTTCGCGAAGAGCGCCTTGTTGTACCAGAAGCCGATCATGCCGATGTCGAACGGGATGCCGTAGACCTTGTCGTCGATCAGGTACGGCTCCTTGGCGACCGGGAGCAGGGCGTCGCCCCAGGGCTTGGTGCGGTCCGTGAGGTCCTCGACGAGTCCGGCGTCGACCTGCTGCTTGAGCACGCCGCCGCCCCAGGTGTGGAAGATGTCGGGGAGCTCCCCGGAGGAGGTGAGGGCCGTCATCTTCGACTTGAAGGCCTCGTTCTCCATCTGGACGATCTTTATCTTGACCTTGGGGTTCTGCGCCTCGAACTTCCGGGCGAGGGCGGCCCAGACGGTCTTGGCCGGCTCGGTGGTGGAGATGTTCCACCACTCGATCGTGGTCGTCCCCGACGACCCTCCGTCCGAGTCCCCGCCGCATGCGCTCAGTGTCGTCATTCCGAGACCGGCCGCGGCGGAGGCCGCCAGGAAGCCGCGGCGGGACAGTGCCGGGTCGCCCATCATGCGCTCCTTGGGTACGGGACGGCGCTCCCGCGTCCGTCCACTGGATCGAAAGTTTCGGAAGAGATCCAGAAAAGATTCGTTGATGCCGCACCCTAGAGACAGGCGTCAAACGCTGGCAACCCCTTGTGCACGGTCAATCTCCCGTCGGCGCACGGACCTTGACCGGCAACAGCCTCCCCAGCGCCGCCAGCCCCTTCGATGAGAGTCGGCGAAGGGTGCGAATGTTTCGGCTGGCCTGGCGAACGTTACGAAGGTGCACTGTAGAGTTCACCGCCTCCGGCGACAAGAAGGCCGGAGTCCCACGACCCGCGCGGTCGCGACCACGGAGCGTGTTCAAGCTCCGGCGGGCGCTCGCCCCTCGCCCGCAGGCGTGCTGCGGGGCTCGACCGGCAGCCCCGTGGGCCCTCAGCACGCGTTTTGACGCCCCACGCCTCCCCGCGACCGCCCCCGCCGCCAGTCTTAACGGAAGCTTGACGCGCTCAGTGACCTCATCCACAGGCCAGCGCATCACGCTCCGCTTACGCTGATCGGGCCGTCCAGTGATGGCCGGAACCACGCTGAACCGCACATCGGGAGCACGTCGATGGCCACCACTGAGCACTCGCCCCTCAGCCGTACGGACCCCGCTCCCTCCGGTCGCCTGCGCGCCTGGATGCTGGAGGGCCTGTCCGACATGGGCAAGGGCGGCGGCCACACCGGACCCCATGCCGCACCGGAGCCCCCGCACAAGGGCCGGCCCTGGTGGCGGGTGATGTGCCTGACCGGCGTCGACTACTTCTCCACGCTCGGCTACCAGCCGGGCATCGCGGCGCTCGCCGCCGGACTGCTGTCGCCGGTCGCGACGATCGTGCTGGTGATCGTCACCCTGGCGGGCGCCCTGCCGGTCTACCGCCGGGTGGCAGAGGAGAGCCCGCACGGCGAGGGCTCGATCGCGATGCTGGAGCGGCTGCTCTCCTTCTGGCAGGGCAAGTTGTTCGTGCTGACCCTGCTGGGCTTCGCCGCCACCGACTTCCTGATCACCATCACGCTGTCGGCCGCCGACGCCTCCACCCACCTCGTGGAGAACCCGCATCTGACCGGCGTCCTGCACGACAGGCAGCTGCTGATCACGCTCGTCCTGGTGGCGCTGCTCGGCGCGGTGTTCCTCAAGGGCTTCCTGGAGGCGATCGGCGTCGCGGTCGCCCTGGTGGGCGCCTACCTCGCGCTCAACGTGGTCGTGGTCGCCGTCGGCCTCTACCACGTGGTCACAGCGGGCCATGTGGTCACCGACTGGGCCGGCGCCCTCACCACCCAGCACGGCAATGTGTTCGTCATGATCGGCTTGGCCCTGCTCGTCTTCCCGAAGCTGGCGCTCGGCCTCTCCGGTTTCGAGACCGGCGTGGCCGTGATGCCGCACGTCAAGGGCGACCCGGACGACACGGAGGCACGGCCGGCCGGCCGCATCCGCGACACGAAGAAGCTGCTCACCACGGCCGCCCTCGTCATGAGCGGCTTCCTGATCACCACCAGCTTCATCACCACCCTCCTCATCCCCGAGAAGGAGTTCCAGCCGGGCGGCCAGGCCAACGGCCGCGCGCTGGCCTATCTGGCGCACGACTACCTGGGCAACACCTTCGGCACCGTCTACGACGCCTCGACGATCGCCATCCTGTGGTTCGCCGGCGCCTCCGCGATGGCAGGCCTGCTCAATCTGATGCCGCGCTACCTCCCCCGCTACGGGATGGCCCCGCACTGGGCCCGTGCCGTCCGCCCCATGGTCATCGTCTTCACGCTGATCGCCTTCCTCGTCACCTGGATCTTCGACGCGGACGTCAACGCGCAGGGCGGCGCCTACGCCACCGGTGTGCTGGTCCTGATCAGCTCCGCCGCGATCGCGGTGACCATCGCCGCACGCAAGGCCCGGCAGCGGAACTGGACCATCGCCTTCGCGGTCATCTCCGCGGTGTTCCTCTACACGACCGTCGCCAACGTCATCGAGCGCCCGGACGGTGTGAAGATCGGCGCCTGCTTCATCGCCGGCATCATCCTGGTCTCCCTGCTCTCCCGGCTGGCCCGGTCGTTCGAGCTCCGCGTGACCAGCGTGACGCTGGACGACATGGCGGAACGCTTCGTCCGCGACATGGCCAGCCGCCGGATGCGGTTCATCGCCAACGAGCCGGACCGGCGTGACATCGCGGAGTACCGCGACAAGATCGAGCAGATCCGGCACGACAACGACGTACCCGGACAGGAGGATTTCGTCTTCGTCGAGGTGACGGTCACCGACCCGTCCGAGTTCGAGGCGGGCCTGACCGTACGCGGCGAGGTGCTCCACGGCCGCTACCGCGTTCTGACCCTGGAGTCCTCCTCCGTCCCCAACGCCCTGGCCGCGCTCCTGCTGTACGTCCGCGACATGACCGGCCGCACCCCGCACATCTACTTCGAGTGGACCGAAGGGGGCCCCTTCGCCAACCTCCTGCGCTTCTTCCTGTTCGGCCAGGGCGAGGTCGCGCCGGTGACCCGCGAGGTCCTGCGCGAGGCGGAACCGGAGCGCAAGCGACGGCCGAAGGTGCACGTGGGCTGAGTCAGCCCTTGGTTCTGCGCCGGCCGAAGCCCCTGCGGGGCGGACGCACCACGATCTGCCCGTAGTCGATCTCGCCGGTGATGCGCACGCGCAGCACGACCGGGGCGTCTGCCGCCCCACGCGCCTTGATCTGGGAGTAGTTCGTCACCAGCGCGCCGGTGTCCACCACGACCCCCGGCCGGGTCAACAGCTTCAGGGCGCCGGCCCGCATGTCCAGGTCGATGTCCAGGGTGTCCTGGGTGATCACCGCGTCGGTGAAGTCGAGCGTCACCTCGCCCCACGCCGACCGGATCTCCAGCCGCCGCGGCACCACCCAGCCGTCACCGCGCCGGGTCGAGGACCCCTCCTGCTCGATCCGGACGACCTCCTGCGCCTCGACACCCCTCCCGCCCGTCTCTTCGGGCAGATCCGCGGTCAGCACGGCGAGCTCGCCCACCGTACGGGCGGACAGCGCGGCCTCCAGCCGCTCGTCGAGCTCCTCCAAGGTCAGCCGGCCGTCCCCCGCGGCGACGCGCAGCACGTCCACCACCCGGTCCCGGTCCGCATGCGAGGCCCTCACCTCGGGTGGTCCACCGGTACGCGAGAGGTCCCCCGCCATCACATCACCCCGATCTCCCCGGGCACGGCACGAGGCCCGCCCACTCGACGACTAACGCTATATCGCGTTATACCCAACGGCCAACCCCGCATCCCCCGTTCCCGCCACGCGCCCCTATCGTGACCGGCATGCAGTCCTACACGATCGGCCAGGCAGCACGACTGCTCGGCGTGAGCCCGGACACCGCCCGGCGCTGGGCGGACGCGGGCCGCATCACCACCCACCGCGACGAGGCCGGGCGGCGACTCGTCGACGGGCGGGACCTGGCCGCGTTCTCCGTCGAACTCGCCAGGTCCGACGCCGCCGAGGAGGACGCCCCGTACACCTCGGCCCGCAACGCCTTCCCCGGCATCGTCACCGCGATCAAGCTCGGTGACGTCGCCGCCCAGGTGGAGATCCAGGCCGGCCCGCACCGCCTCGTCTCCCTGCTCACCCGCGAGGCCGTCGAGGAACTGGGCCTGGAGGTCGGCATGGAGGCGACGGCCCGCGTGAAATCGACAAACGTCCATATCGACCGGGTCTGAGGCCGCCTGAGGCCGTCCGAGGCCGTCCGAGGCCGTCTGGGACCGTAGAAACGCACATACGCACCCAGCAGCCCACTCCCCCTGGCTCATGCGAACCCACAGCGCACTTTCCGCTCGCAGATGCGTCAGTATGATCGGCGTATCGAGGAGCCTGCGGGCTCTTGCGCCGCACACCGAGGGAGTGGCCCCCTGATGACCCGTTCCGCGCACCGGACACGCCGGATCCTCCAGGTCGCCGGTGCGTCCGCAGCCGCGCTGCTGACTCTGAACGCCTGCTCCTCCGCCACGGGCTCGGACAAGGGCTCCTCCTCCGCGAAACCCTCCGGCACGGTCACCGTGTTCGCCGCCGCTTCCCTGGAGGAGAGCTTCGAGGCCCTGGGCAGGAAGTTCGAGAAGCAGCACCCGGGCACGAAGGTCACCTTCAACTTCGGCGGCAGCGACACCCTCGCCGCGAGCATCACCGGCGGCGCCCCGGCCGATGTCTTCGCCGCCGCCAGCACCAAGACCATGGCGACCGTGACCGCCAAACAGGACGCGACGGGCACGCCGGTCACCTTCGTCCGCAACCAGTTGGAGATCGCCACGCCGCCGGGCAACCCCGACCGGATCTCCTCCCTGAAGGACCTCACCGAGCCCGGCCTCAAGGTCGTCCTGTGCGACAAGACCGTGCCGTGCGGTGCCGCCGCCCAGAAGGCACTGGACACCGGCGGCCTGAAGCTGACCCCCGTCTCGTACGAACAGGACGTCAAGAGCGCCCTGACGAAGGTCGAGCTGAAGGAGGCCGACGCGGCCGTCGTCTACCGGACCGACGTGCGGGCGGCGGGTGACAAGGTGGACGGCGTGGACTTCCCCGAGTCGGCCGAGGCCGTCAACGACTATCCGATCGCCCTGCTCAAGAACGCGCCCAACCCCAAGGCCGCGAAGGCGTTCGTCGCCCTGGTGCGGTCCCCCGAGGGCCAGAAGGTGCTGTCCGGGGCCGGGTTCCTCAAGCCGTGACCGACACGCTGGAAAGCCGACCCCGCCGCGATCGCCACCGCGGCCGGACCCGCTCGGTGCCGGTGCCCCTGCTGGTGCCCGCCCTGATCGGCCTGGCGTTCCTGCTCCTGCCTCTGATCGCCCTGCTCGTACGGGCGCCGTGGCGCAGCCTCCCCGAGCAGCTGACGAGCGCCGAGGTGTGGGAGGCACTCCGGCTGTCGCTCGTCTGCGCCACGGCGGCGACGGGCCTGAGCCTGGTCGTCGGCGTGCCCCTGGCCTGGCTGCTGGCCCGTGCACGGTTCCCCGGCCGGGGGTTCGTACGGGCTCTGGTGACGCTGCCGTTGGTGCTGCCGCCGGTGGTGGGCGGTGTGGCCCTGCTGCTCGCCTTCGGGCGCAACGGCGTCATGGGGCAGTGGCTCGACTCCTGGTTCGGGATCACCCTGCCCTTCACCACGACGGGTGTCGTCCTCGCCGAGACGTTCGTGGCGATGCCGTTCCTCGTCATCAGCGTGGAAGGCACCCTGCGGGCCGCCGACCCGCGCTACGAGGAGGCGGCCACCACCCTGGGCGCCTCCCGCTTCACCGCGTTCCGCCGGGTCACCCTGCCGCTGATCGCGCCGGGCATCGCGGCCGGTGCCGTACTGGCCTGGGCCCGGGCCCTGGGCGAGTTCGGCGCGACGATCACCTTCGCGGGCAACTTCCCGGGCCGCACCCAGACCATGCCGCTGGCGGTGTACCTGGCCCTGCAGAACGACCCGGCGGCGGCGATCGCCCTCAGCCTGGTCCTGCTGGCGGTGTCCATCGCGGTCCTGGCGGCCCTGCGCGACCGCTGGATGACGGCGTCGTGATGTCCCGGACCGGCCCTTCGACACCCTGGACGTGGCTCTCATGACCGAGACGACCGGCCGCGACGGCACGGCACCCGCCCTCCTCTCGGAAGGCCTCGACGCCCATCTCGTCGTCGACCGCGGCCCCTTCCGCCTGGACGTCGCACTCACCGCCGCCCCCGGGGACGTCGTCGCCCTGCTCGGCCCGAACGGCGCCGGCAAGACCACGGCCCTGCGCGCCCTCGCAGGGCTCACCCCTCTCACATCGGGTCATCTACTGCTGGACGGCATCCCGCTGGACGCCACGCCACCCGAGTCCCGCCCGGTCGGTGTCGTCTTCCAGGACTACTTGCTCTTCCCTCATCTGACCGCCCTGGACAACGTCGCCTTCGGTCCGCGCTGCCGGGGTGCGAGCAAGGCCGAGGCCCGTGCCCAGGCCGCCGAGTGGCTGGACCGGATGGGTCTGGCCGACCACGCCGGTGCCAAGCCCCGCCGTCTGTCGGGAGGCCAGGCGCAGCGCGTGGCCGTGGCCCGGGCCCTGGCCACCCGGCCCCGGCTGCTGCTGCTGGACGAGCCCCTCGCCGCGCTCGACGCCCGTACCCGTCTTGAGGTGCGCGCCCAACTGCGGCGCCACCTCGCCGAGTTCGAGGCCGTGGCCGTCCTGGTCACGCACGACCCGCTGGACGCCATGGTGCTGGCCGACCGTCTGGTCGTCGTCGAGGACGGCCACGTCGTCCAGGAGGGCACGCCCTCGCATATCGCCCGCCACCCCCGCACGGACTACATCGCCCGGCTCGTCGGCCTCAACCTCTACCGGGGAAGGGCCGAGGGCCACACCGTCCGGCTCGACGCGGGCCCGGCCATCACGACCACGGAAGAGCTCTCCGGCCCGGCCTTCGTGGCGTTCCCGCCCGGCGCCGTGACGCTGTACCGCGACCGCCCCACGGGCTCCAGCGCCCGCAACCTCTGGCACTGCGAGGTCGCCGGACTGGAGACGCACGGCGACCAGATCCGCGCGGACCTCACCGGCGAACTCCCCCTGACCGCCGACCTCACCACGGTCGCCGCGGCCGAACTCGACCTGCGTCCCGGCGCCCCGGTCTGGGCGACGGTCAAAGCGACGCAGACTCACGCATACCCGGCATAGGGAACTCGCCGGGCTACCGTGCCCCCATGAGCCTGAGCATCCGCAACCAGCTTCCCGGCACCGTCATCGCTGTCACGCCCGGCGGGGCCATGGCGACGGTCAGGGTCCGCCTCACCGGCGGCCAGGCCCTCACCGCGGCGATCACCCGCGAGGCGGCCGACGACCTCGGCCTTGCGCCGGGCGCCGCCGTGCGGGCCCTGGTGAAGTCGACGGAGGTCTCGCTGGCCACCGCCCCCGTCGAGGGCCTGTCCATCCGCAACCGGCTCCCCGGCACGGTCACGGACATCGCGACCGGCGACGCCATGGCGTCCGTGCGGGTCACCGTCGACGGCGGTGAACTGACCGCCGTGATCACCAGGGACGCCGCGGACGACCTCGCCCTCTCGGCCGGAACCCCCGTCATCGCCCTGATCAAGTCGACCGAGGTGTCCCTCGCCGCCGAATGACGGGAGGGGCCCCGCACCGCGGAGCCCCTCCCGTCCGACCTGTCCGGTCGGTCAGTCCTCGTACGCGTCCAGCGGCGGGCAGGAGCAGACCAGGTTCCGGTCGCCGAAGGCCTGGTCGATGCGGCGCACCGGCGGCCAGTACTTGTCGGCGACCGAGACCCCGGCCGGGAAGACGGCCTCCTCACGGCTGTAGGCGTGCTCCCACTCCCCGGCGAGCGTCCCGGCGGTGTGCGGGGCGCCCCGCAGCGGGTTGTCGTCCGCGGGCCACGCACCGGAGCCGACGTTCTCGATCTCCGCGCGGATGGCGATCATGGCCTCGCAGAACCGGTCCAGCTCGATCAGGTCCTCCGACTCGGTCGGCTCGATCATCAACGTCCCCGCCACCGGGAACGACATCGTCGGCGCGTGGAAGCCGTAGTCGATCAGCCGCTTGGCGACGTCGTCGACGCTCACCCCGGTCGCCTTGGTCAGCGGCCGCAGGTCGATGATGCACTCGTGTGCGACGAGCCCGCCGGGGCCGGTGTAGAGCACCGGGTAGTGCGGCTCCAGGCGCTTGGCGATGTAGTTGGCACTGAGCACCGCCACCTGCGTGGCCCGCTTCAGCCCCTCGCCTCCCATGAGCCGGACGTAGGCCCAGGAGATCGGCAGGATGCCGGCGGAACCCCACGGCGCCGCGGAGATGGGGCCGACACCCGTCTCCGGGCCCGCCTCGGGCTGGAGCGGGTGGTTCGGCAGGTACGGCGCGAGGTGCTCACGCACCGCCACCGGACCGACGCCCGGGCCGCCACCGCCGTGCGGGATGCAGAAGGTCTTGTGCAGGTTCAGGTGCGAGACGTCACCGCCGAAGTGCCCCGGCTTGGCGAGCCCCACGAGCGCGTTGAGGTTGGCCCCGTCGACGTAGACCTGCCCGCCCGCCTCGTGCACCTGCGCGCAGATCTCGGAGACGTGCTCTTCGAACACACCGTGCGTGGACGGGTACGTGATCATCAGCACCGACAGCTCGTCGCGGTACTGCTCGATCTTGGCCCGCAGGTCCTCGACGTCGATCTCGCCGTCGTCGGCGGTCTTCACGACGACGACCTTCATGCCCGCCATCACGGCGCTCGCGGCGTTGGTCCCGTGCGCGGACGACGGGATCAGGCACACGGTGCGCTGCTCGTCCCCGTTGGCCCGGTGGTACCCGCGGACGGCGAGCAGACCGGCCAGCTCGCCCTGCGACCCGGCGTTGGGCTGGAGGGAGACCTTGTCGTACCCGGTGACCTCGGCGAGACGGTCCTCCAGTTCACGGATGAGCTTGAGGTACCCCCCGGCCTGCTCGGCGGGCGCGAAGGGGTGCAGCTGCCCGAACTCGGGCCAGGTGACCGGCTCCATCTCCGTGGTCGCGTTGAGCTTCATGGTGCAGGAGCCCAGCGGGATCATGCCCCGGTCGAGCGCGTAGTCGCGGTCGGCCAGCCGGCGCAGGTAGCGCAGCATCGCCGTCTCGGAGCGGTGCTGGTGGAAGACGGGGTGCGTCAGGTACTCGTCGGTCCGCAGCAGACCGTCCGGAAGCCCGTCTTCCGTGGTCGCGTCCAGCGCCTCGATGACCCCCTCGACCCCGAAGGCGGCCCACACGGCACGCAGCTGGGCCCGCGTGGTCGTCTCGTCGCAGGCGATCGAGACGTGGTCGGCGTCGACGAGACGGAGGTTGACCCCGTTCTCCCGCGCGGCGGCCACGACCTCGGCGGCCCGGTCGGCGACGCGTGCGGTCACGGTGTCGAAGTAGGAGCCGTGCACGACCTCGACCCCGCCGTTCGCGAGCCCGGCGGCGAGAACCGTGGCGTACCGGTGGGTGCGCCGCGCGATGCCCTTCAGGCCCTCCGGGCCGTGGTAGACGGCGTACATGCCCGCCATGACGGCGAGCAGCACCTGGGCGGTGCAGATGTTGCTGGTGGCCTTCTCGCGGCGGATGTGCTGTTCACGCGTCTGGAGCGCCAGTCGGTAGGCCTTGTTCCCGTCGGCGTCCACGGACACGCCGACGAGCCGCCCGGGCAGGCTGCGCGCCATCTTGTCCTTGACCGCCATGTAGCCGGCGTGCGGACCGCCGAAGCCCATCGGCACACCGAAGCGCTGCGTCGTCCCGACGGCGATGTCCGCGCCGAGCTCACCGGGCGACTTCAGCAGCGTCAGCGCGAGCAGATCGGCGGCGACGGTGACGAGCGCCCCGAGTTGGTGCGCCTGGTCGATGACCGGCTTGATGTCGCGCACGGCTCCGGAGGCGCCCGGGTACTGGATCAGCACGCCGTTGATCTCGCGCTCGGCGATCTCGGCGGGGATGCCCTCGCCGAGGTCGGCGACGACGACCTCGACGCCGGTCGGCTCGGCCCGGGTCTGGATCACGGCGATGGTCTGCGGCAGCGCGTCCGCGTCGACCAGGAACAGACCCTTCTTGTTCTTGCCGAGCCGCCGCGACAGCGCCATGGCCTCGGCGGCCGCGGTGCCCTCGTCGAGCAGCGAGGCACCGGAGGTGGGCAGTCCGGTGAGGTCGGCGACCATGGTCTGGAAGTTGAGCAGCGCCTCGAGCCGTCCCTGCGAGATCTCCGGCTGGTACGGCGTGTAGGCCGTGTACCAGGCCGGGTTCTCCATGACGTTGCGCATGATGACCGGCGGCGTGAACGTGCCGTAGTACCCGAGTCCGATCATGGAGCCGAGGACGTGGTTGCGGTCGGCGAGGGAGCGCAGCTCGGCGATCACCTCGGCCTCGCTGCGGGCGCCCGGCAGGTCCAGCGCCTCGGCGCTCTTGATCACGGCCGGGACCGCGGCGGCCGTGAGCTCGTCCAGCGAGCCGTAGCCGACCTGCGCGAGCATCTTGGCGCGGGCCTCGTGGTCGGGGCCGATGTGACGCTGCTCGAAGGGAACTGCCTCTTCGAGTTCGGAGAGCGGGATGCGATGGGCGGTCATTTGCGGAGGCCTCCTGGTCTGACACGACCTTCGAGGGGCACCACGGCACGGGTACCCGAACGGCCTCCCCCTCTGTCATCTCGACCTGAGAGCTTCACCGGATCGCCCGAAGGCCTCCGGTTTTCACCGTCGGTGAGAGCGGAAGCCGTCGACACCCGCCCTGCTTTCCAGAGTGACCTCGTCCGTGCGGTACGTGTGCCTGAGAGATTCCGGGGAGGATTTGCTCCTTCGGCGCCTCCGATGGTGTCTGGAGGACTCTCCCGCACGGGGTCAGCAGCCGCTGCCAGCGTACCAGCGCGGTCAACGCACGAACCTTCGAGTGGCCGCCTCCCCGATTGTGCCGTTTTGTAGTGTTCACGGATGAGTTGCGACTACGTGGAGGGCCCGTGCGAACCGATACCGATCCGCGCAACCTGATCGGCCGCAAGGCGTTCGACCGCAACGGAACCAGGATCGGCACGATCGACGAGGTCTACCTCGACGACGCCACCGGTGAGCCGGAGTGGGCGGCCATACGGACCGGCCTGTTCAGCAGGGACGCTTTCGTCCCGCTCGAACCGAGTGAACTGATCGACGGCGCCCTCCACGTGCCCTTCGACCGCGCCCTGATCAAGGACGCCCCCGACTTCGGCGTGGGCCGGCACCTCTCCCCCGAACAGGAACTGCAGCTCTACCACCACTACGGCCTCGACGTCGCCGCGCCTCCCCCGCTGCCCGACCACGACTTCGGCAAGCTGGCGGGCACGGACGAGACGGCCTGAAGCCCCGACCGGCCGGTCTAGGGGGCAGCGGACCCCACCCCCACAGCCCCGGCCCCACCCTCCGGCCCACCACCACTCTCCCCCGGGCTTGATAACACCAGCGGCAACGGATCCGCCGGCTCCAGGTCCGGATCGTCGACCCGGAAGGTCCGCACCCGCCCGGGCTCGGAGCCGGGCGTCTCGAACCGCACGGTGACCCGCCCCAGACCGCTTCCCTGCACCCATCCGTGCCCGAACAGGGCGTGCCGTACGTCGTGCCCGGCGGGCCACCGCCGCTCGGCGAGCGCCGGCTGCTCCTCGGCCGGCGCCACGGCGTCCTCCTCGAGCGGTCCCTGCGCCTCCGGCCGCTCCCCTGCCGCCTGCGCGAAGAGATCCTCCTGGGTGTAGTCGGCGAGCCCGCTGACGCCCACCCCGAGCAACCGCACACCGCCCGTCGTGTCGACCGAGTCGAGCAGCCGGGCCGCCGCCTCACGGATCACCCCGGGATCGTCCGTCGGCCCGCGCAGCGTCTCGGACCGGGTGAGCGTCGAGAAGTCGTACCGCCGCACCTTCAGCACGATCGTCCGCCCGGACAGCCCGGCCCCGCGCAGCCGCCGCACGCACCGGTCGGCCAGTCGCTGCACCTCGAGACCGACCCGCACCCGGTCGTGGATGTCCACGTCGTAGGTGTCCTCGACCGACACCGACTTCGTCTCCCGCTCCGCCACGACAGGCCGGTCGTCCCGCGCGAGCGCCATGGCGTACAGGCCGTGCCCGTGCGACTTTCCCAGCAGCCGGACCATCTCGTCCTCGCCCGCCTCGGCGATCTCCTCGATCGTGGTGATCCCGGCCCGCCGCAGATGATCGCCCGTCGCCGGCCCGACCCCCGGCAGCGTCCGCACCGACATCGGCCCGAGCATCGCCCGCTCGGTCCCCGGCTCGATCACCACCAGCCCGTCCGGCTTGGCCTGCTCCGAGGCGATCTTCGCGAGCATCTTGGAGGCGGCGAGCCCCACCGATCCCGTGAGCCCGGTGACGGCCCGTATGTCCGCGCGCAGCTGCCCTCCGACGAGCCGCGCCGACTGCTCGTCCCACGCCGCTCCCCCGGCTTCCAGGTCCACGAACGCCTCGTCCAGGCTCAGCGGCTCCACCAGCGGCGACAGCGCCCGCAGCAGCTCCATCACCCGCTCGCTGATCGCCTTGTAGAACCCGAAGCGCGGCACGAGGTACGCGGCGTTGGGCGCCAGCCGCCTGGCCTGCCCCATCGGCATCGCCGAATGCACACCGAAGACCCTCGCCTCGTACGATGCCGTGGCCACGACGCCCCGGGGCCCGAGCCCGCCCACGACGACGGCCTTTCCGCGCAGGCTCGGCTTGGACGCCTGCTCCACCGAGGCGAAGAAGGCGTCCATGTCGAGATGCAGGATCGTGGGCGCGGTTCTCACATCTCCGATGCTGCCCTACGCCACTGACAACGCCCCGGGCAACCACCCTGACACCCCCGGGAGAAACCGCTTGCGGCCCGGCGCGGAAACGTCCCGCCTCCAACGGCCAGGGGGGCACCGCACTGCCGGACGGTTCAGACGGCCCGGTTCCGCCGACGCGCCAGCTCGTCCGCCGGGTTGGACCCGACCAGGGTCTCGCCGGTGTCGATCCGCTCGCCGTGCAGCTGGGACAGCGCGCTCTCCACGTCCCGCCACACCACGCCCACGGCGATCCCGAAGACGCCCTGGCCCCCTTGGAGCAGCGCGTGAACCTCGTCCGGCGAGGTGCACTCGTAGACCGTCGCCCCGTCACTCATCAGCGTCATGCGCTCCAGATCGCGGAAACCGCGTTCTCTGAGGTGCTGGACGGCCGTGCGGATGTTCTGGAGCGACACCCCGGTGTCGAGGAACCGCTTGACGATCTTCAGGACGACGACGTCCCGGAAGCTGTACAGCCGCTGCGTCCCCGACCCGTAGGCGGGACGCACACTCGGCTCGACGAGGCCGGTGCGGGCCCAGTAGTCCAACTGCCGGTAGGTGATTCCGGCGGCCGCGCAGGCCGTGGGGCCGCGATAGCCGATCTGCTCGGACGCCATGGACGCCGTCCCTCCGCTGCTCGGCACAGCCGTCGGTCGCTGCGGAACGTGATCAGCCACCCCGCCGGGCTGGGGACATCCCCCGCTCGGGCGGAGCCGTGAGCCCGGGGGAGGGTACGGACCGCTCGCCCTGAGACTGCGCTCGGGGCCACCCCCAGCCGTACCGTCGCCGCTGCTTCTCACGCCGACCTCCGTCCTTGACCTGCCTTCTCGACGGTAGGCAGTCACCCGGGGTGCGTCAACGATCGCCACACTCGCCACGCCGAGTGATAATCACCCTAAGAGTGGTTTCCCGTGCCCCACCGCGGGGAAAGGCTAGCCGAATGCCCCCGATACGGGCCGCGTGACGCTCTCACTCGCCTCCGGCACATGCGGGCATTTCACCCGTCACACACAGGGCGGGCGACCCTGCCGCGGACCACATCGTCCGCCGGGCCGCCCACGCGCCTCACTGGCCTCCGGCACTCCCCGCCGTCCGGCTCTCACCGGATTCCGGAGCTCACTGGCTGCTGCTGCCGAAGTCCTCCGGGGAGATCTGGTCGAGGAACTCGCGGAATTTCTCCACCTCGTCCTCCTGCTCGTCCGGGATCGCGATACCGGCGTCGTCGAGCACCGTGTCACTGCCGTAGATCGGCGTTCCGGTGCGCAGGGCCAGCGCTATGGCGTCGGACGGACGGGCGCTCACCTCGACGCCGCTGGCGAAGACCAGCTCCGCGTAGAAGACGCCCTCACGCAGGTCCGTGATGCGCACTTCCGTGAGCTCCTGACCGACGGCCTCCAGCACGTCCTTGAACAGATCGTGGGTCAGCGGCCGCGCAGGAGCCATGCCCTGCTGGGCGAAGGCGATCGCCGTCGCCTCACCCGGTCCGATCCAGATGGGGAGGTAACGGTCGCCTCCCACTTCACGCAGCAGCACGATCGGTTGGTTGGAGGGCATTTCCACCCGGACACCTACGACATCGAGCTCGTTCACACAGCAACCCTAGGCCGTGCTCGGGATGTTTGGGTAGTCGGGCCGGGAACGGGCGCCTGTTCCGGTCGCCCGCGACCGGCCGTCTCAGGGCAGCCGCACACCCAGCGCCGTCTGCACCAACGCGGCATGCAGCCTCACGGTGAGCCCCGCCAGCTCCTTGGCACGGGCTTCCGCGTGAGCCCTGGTCTGCGGGTTCCGGTGCCGCTTCAGCGGGGCCACCACCTGGTCCACGAGCCCGGCCTCGCGGTCGGCGGCGGCCTTCATCACCCGCAGGTGCCGCGGCTCGATCCCGAACCGCCCCAGCTCGGCGATCAGCGAGGCCACCGTGACCGCCTCCGCGTCGTAGACCCCGTCCTCCAGGGGGGTGACGAGCCCGTACGACTCCCACTCCCCGAGTTCCTCCTCGCCGACGCCGGCGGCGGCGAGGAGCTCCTCACGCCCGATCCTGGCCGCCGTGGGCACCTCGGGGGACTCGGGGACGCTCTCGCCGTCACGCTGACGGCCCAGCGTCGGCAGCTGGACGGCCTCACCGCGCTCCATGGCGTCCAGATGCTCGCGGATCACCTTCAAGGGCAGATAGTGGTCCCGCTGCATCCTCAGGACATGGCCGAGGCGCTCGACGTCATGGGCGCTGAACTTGCGGTACCCCGACGGGGTCCGCTGTGGCTCGATGAGCCCCTCCGCCTCCAGGAAACGGATCTTGGAGATGGTGACCTCGGGGAACTCGTCGCGCAGCACGTTCAGCACCGTGCCGATGCTCATCAGCCTGTCCGTGGCGGCGGCGCCGTGCCCGGCACCGCCGCTCGGTGTTTGCAGCATGGACCTTCCCTGACGGACGGACCTTCGCGGGCTTCCCCGGACGAAATCCGGTCAGTAGCCCCGCTGGCTGGCGTAGAAGACCAGCCGGTACTTGCCGATCTGCACCTCGTCGCCGTTGTTCAGGGCGACCTGGTCGATCCGCTCGCGGTTCACGTACGTGCCGTTCAGGCTGCCCACGTCGGCCACCGTGAACGAGCCGTCCTGACCTCGGCGGAACTCCACATGGCGCCGGGAGACCGTCACGTCGTCCAGGAAGATGTCGCTCTGCGGATGACGCCCGGCCGTGGTCAGATCGCCGTCCAGCAGGAAGCGGCTGCCCGAATTCGGCCCGCGGCGCACGACCAGGAGCGCGGAGCCCAGCGGCAGCGCGTCGACGGCCGCCTGCGCCTCCGGGGACAGCGTCGGCATCGGCGTCTGGCCGGTGGTCTCGCTGTCGTAGGCCTCAAGACCGGAGATGGAGATCGTGGAGGTCGTCTCGGACGGACGCTCCGCCGCCGCTCCCGCCCGCAGCGGCGCGCCGCAGTTGGAGCAGAAGCGGCTGTTCTCCGCGTTGCGGTTACCGCACCTCGTACACACCAGGGCCGACATCGGATCCTCCTGCCGCGGCTGCCCACCGGGGGCATTGGACGCATACGGGTCGGAAAACCCTCCACCCGCACTTGAGGGTTGCCCGAAACCTATGCCGCCAGGCTGCGCAGGGTCAACCGACGGCGCGCCCTGACCTCCGGAAACGTCGCCGCCCGGGCCACCGACCTGGTCCCGGAACAGCGGCCGCTGGCCCTCCGCGTCAGGCTGTGCGCGATGGCGAGCGGTCGCATTGTCGCTGCCTTCTCGCGCGCTCTTGCCGAACAACTTCGCAAACAACTTCACGGGCGATTCCCCTTGACCGAAACAGACCCGCCCGTGGGGCAGGACGAACCCTGACTGAACACTCTGGCCGACCCGGACATCCTGACAACGTCCGTCTGCACCAGACAGTTTCCACCACGCACCACCCATTCGGTGCGCCGACCCCCCGCAACCTCATGCCCTCGCCCGACCTCGCCCATGCACCCCCGGTTCACTGGGAGGACGACCGAGCGTAGTCAGGCCGCTTCACCTGCCGCAAGGCGTCCACGACGATCTTGGTCGACCGCTCGATGGTGACCGTGGCCTGTTCCTTCTCGAGAGTCTGCACCACGCCTCCGGGGATGTTGAGCGCCGGCTCGAGATCCTGCGGCTTGCCGATGACCTTGAAACGATAGGGCGCGTTGATCTTGTTCCCGTCGACGCCCACGCCCTTGCCGGAGTCCGCCAGGTACGTGCCCGCGACGACCCGCACGCCGTTCACCTGAATCGCCTCGGCACCCGCCGCGCGCAGCTCCTGCACCGCGTCGAGCAGCATGTCCGCCTCTACCGTGCCCTTGGTGTCCTCGATGGTCACGGTGATGCCGGGCCCCTGCGCGGCCACGGTTCCGGCCAGGATGCCGAGTTGCCTCTCCTTCTCGACCGTCTGCTTCCGGGCCTCCTCGGCCTGGTCCGAGCTGTTCTCCAACTCGTCGCGCTGCTTCTCGAGGCCCTGCTTCTCGTCCTCAAGACGCTGCGTACGGTCGTCCAGTTCATCGAGGATGCGGACGAGATCTTCCTGACGCGCACCGCGCAGCGCGCTGTCACCGTCGCTGTGCGAGGCCACCTGCACGGCCAGCCCGAACCCGAGGCCGAACAGCAGCAGCGCGACGATGAGTTGGGCCCGTGAGACCCGCGGCGGCCACAGCCCCTTCACCAGCCGCTGCCGACCGGTCAACCGCGGCTCGGTCTCGGGGCCGGGCCCGGCAGCCGTCTGCGGTTCGGGCTCCGGTTCCGGTTCCGGTTCTGGTTCCCGTTCTGGTGCTGGTGCTGGTTCTGTTTTTGATTCAGGAGCGTCCTGGGCGGCAGGAGCCGGCGCGGACACCTCCTGGGGCAGTTCCCTGCGCAGCCGGTTCCCGGACTCGCCGTTCCCGTCGCGCTGGTCCGCGCGCGTGCCGCCGTTGTCCTCGGGGCGCTTGTCGTCGTGCTCGCTCATCGGCCTCACGCCCGGAACACGTGCCGGCGGATCGCCGCGGCGTTGGAGAAGATCCGGATACCGAGGACGACCACCACACCGGTGGACAGCTGGGCACCCACGCCCAGCTTGTCCCCCAGGAACACGATCAACGCGGCCACCACCACGTTCGACAGGAACGACACCACGAAGACCTTGTCGTCGAAGATGCCGTCGAGCATGGCCCGCAGGCCGCCGAAGACGGCGTCGAGCGCCGCCACGACAGCGATCGGCAGATAAGGCTCGACCACCGCCGGAACCTCAGGCCGGACCAACAGGCCGGCCACGACTCCCACGACGAGGCCCAGTACGGCGATCACGATGTGCCCTTCTCGCTCTTCTCAATGCTCGGCTGTGCTGTACGTACGATCACACTCGGCGCGGCAGGCAGCCGCAGGTCGTCCTCCACGGAGATGCCTGTCCTGATGCCGTAACTCTCCTGGAGCGCGTTCAGATAGAGCCCGTCCGCGCTGTCCTGGAACCGGGTGCTCAGCCGCTGTCCGTCCCCCACCGCGAGCACCGTGTACGGCGGCACCAGCGGCTTGTTGTCGACCAGTATCGCGTCCCCCGCGGCCCTGATCGCGGACAGGGCCGTCAGCCGCTGCCCGTTGATGGAGACGGCCTCGGCGCCCGACTCCCACAGCCCGTTGACCACGCGCTGCATGTCCCGGTCGCGCACTCGGCCCGTGTCGGAGAACCCGGTGGTCTCACGCGGGTCTCCGTCACCGCCCGAGCCGGCTTCCTTGGCGTCGTTGACCACGAGCTTCACGCCGGGGCCGTGCACCGCTGTGGCGCCCGACAGGATGCCCACGATGTCGGACTCGGCGCTTCCACCGCTGTGCTTCAGCGCCTCCCGCTGGCGCGCGCTCACGTCCTCGCGCAGCCGGTCGACGGAGTCCTCCAGCTTGTCCGCCGCCTCGGTCTCCCGGTCGATCCGGTCGACCAGTTCCTCCCGCTCCTTGGCGACGACCGGAGCGGCGACGCGCGCCTGGGCCGCTCCCAAGGTCACGACGAGGGCCGCCAGCACCAGGCCGGCAGCGAGTCCCAGCTTCGCCCTGAGCGTCCTCGGCATGCCACCGTCGCCCGCGGCCTTCTTGCGCGCGGCGGCCTCGGCGTAACCGTCGTCGAGGCTGTGGTCCATGACGTTGGTGATCAACGACATGGACGCGTCCGGGCGCCGGGGCCGCGTCGGTGTGCTCCGAATGGGGGGTTGCTGCGGCATGCCGCACATCGTCGCACGTCGCGGCCACTACCTCCGAAACGGCCCCACGGCGTGCCGGACAGGCCCCGTTGGGGACACTTGTCCGGCACGCACGCGTGCAGCCCGTTTACCGGCCGGCGCTGTCCACGACCGCCGACCACTCGTCCAGCAGGGCCTGCGCGGAGGCGTCGTCCGGCCCCTCGGCCCACAGGTGGGTGACGGCCTCGGCCGGGTCGGGCAGCACCATCACCCAACGACCGTCGGTCTCCACCACCCGCACACCGTCCGTGGTGTCCACGAACCGGTCTCCGGCCGCCTCGACGACCCGCCGCATCACGAGTCCCTTGACGGCCCACGGAGTCGCAAGGTCCCGCTTCAGGACGTGCGCCCGCGGGATCCGCGCGTCGATCTGGCTGAGCGTGAGCTGCGTCCGCGCCACGAGCCCGATGAGCCGTACGAAAGCCGCGGTGGCGTCGTACACGCTGCTGAACTCCGGGACGATGAACCCGCCCTTGCCGTCACCACCGAAGATCGTCCCTTCCTCACCACCCACGCGCGTGAGGTCGTCGGGAGACGTGGTCGTCCACTCGACCTGGGTCCCGTGGTACGCCGCCACCTGCTCGGCGATCCGGGTCGTGGTCACCGGAAGCGCGACCCGGCCGCTGCGCCGCTCGGCCGCGATGAGGTCGAGCAACACGAGCAGCGCCCGGTCGTCCTCGATGATGCGGCCCTTCTCGTCGACGAGGGACAGCCGCTCACCGACGGGATCGAACCGCACTCCGAACGCGGCCCCCGAGGACGCCACGATCTCTCCGAGACGCACCATCCCCGACCGCCGCATGTCGGCCGTCTCCGTCGGCCTGGACTCGTCGAGACCTGGATTGATCGTCAGCGAGTCGACACCGAGCTTCCCCAGCAGACTGGGCAGGACGAGTCCCGCACTACCGTTGGAGGCGTCCACGACGACCTTCAGGCCGGAGTCCGCGATCCCGGTGATGTCGACGTTCCGCAGCAGCGACCCCGTGTACGAGTCGAAGACACTCGCCGGGAAGTGGAGGTCACCGATCTCGCCGGGGAACGCACGCCGGTACTCCTGCCGCGCGAACACCCGGTCCAGCTTCCGCTGGCTGCCCTGCGACAGGTCGGCGCCCTGCCCGTCGAAGAACATGATGTCGACGGAATCCTGCACCCCGGGCGTCGTACGGATCATGATCCCGCCCGCGCTGCCGCGCGCCGTCTGCTGCCGGGCCACCGGCAGCGGCACGTTCTCCAGGTCCCGTACATCGATGGCGCTGGCCTGCAGCGCAGAAATCACCGCTCGCTTCAGCGCGCGCGCACCACGCGAGTGGTCGCGGGCCGTGGTGACGGTCGAGCCCTTCTTCAGGGTGGTCGCATAGGCACCGGCCAGCCGCACCGCCAGCTCCGGCGTGATCTCCACGTTCAGGATTCCGGACACACCCCGGGCGCCGAAGAGGTGCGCCTGCCCCCTGGATTCCCAAATGACGGAGGTGTTGACGAAGGCACCGGCTTCGATGGTCTTGAACGGATAGACCCGCACATTGCCCTGAACGATCGATTCTTCACCGATCAGGCACTCATCACCGATGACCGCGCCGTCCTCGATCCGCGCCGCACGCATGATGTCGGTGTTCTTCCCGACCACGCAGCCACGCAGGTTGCTGTGGGGCCCCACGTAGACGTTGTCGTGAACGACGGCCTTGTGCAGGAAAGCGCCGCTCTTGACGACCACGTTGGAGCCCACGACGGTGTGCTCACGGATTTCGGCGCCGGCTTCGACCTTGGCGTAGTCCCCGATGTACAGCGGCCCTCGGAGCACGGCGTCGGGGTGGACCTCGGCCCCTTCGGCCACCCACACCCCGGCGGAGATCTCGAACCCGTCGATGTCGACGTCGACCTTGCCCTCCAGGACGTCGGCCTGGGCCTTCACGTAGCTCTCGTGCGTACCGACGTCCTCCCAGTAGCCCTCGGCGATGTAGCCGTAGATGGGCTTGCCTTCCTTCATCAGCTGCGGGAAGACATCACCGGACCAGTCGACGGGCACATCGGGCTCGACGTAGTCGAAGACCTCGGGCTCCATCACGTAGATGCCGGTGTTCACGGTGTCGGAGAAGACCTGGCCCCAGGTGGGCTTCTCGAGGAAGCGTTCCACCTTGCCTTCCTCGTCGACAATGGTGATACCGAATTCCAGCGGATTGGGCACACGCGTCAGACAGACCGTGACGAGCGCACCCTTCTCCTTGTGGAAATTGATGAGCTCGGTGAGGTCGAAATCCGTCAGGGCATCGCCCGAGATGACGAGGAAGGCATCGTCCTTCAACGCCTCTTCGGCGTTCTTGACGCTTCCGGCGGTACCGAGTGGCTTCTCCTCATTGGCATAGGTGAGCTCCATACCGAGCTCTTCGCCGTCGCCGAAGTAGTTCTTGACGAGCGAGGCCAGGAACTGGACAGTTACGACTGTTTCGTTGAGCCCATGCCTTTTGAGCAGCCGCAGCACATGCTCCATGATCGGGCGGTTGGCCACGGGCAGGAGCGGCTTGGGCATGCTTGAGGTCATGGGGCGAAGGCGCGTGCCTTCGCCTCCGGCCATCACGACGGCCTTCATGTCGGAAGCGTCCTCCTCGAAGAGACGACGGTCTAGCCGACTTCCCCCGCGAGGATTGTCCCGCACTTTTCCACCACGGGCCATCGCACCGCTTCTGTGGGAGCAATCCGCGAGTTCAATCGGGCATGGCGTCCGCACGGACCAGGCGGCGGACTTGTACTACGTAGAGGACTCCTGCCCACCAGTACAGCGTTGTACCCCATCCGGCGAACGCCCATCCGAAAATAGCAGCCAGTGACGAGATCCAACCACTTCCGTCGCTGAGCAGGAGCAGCGGGAAGGCATACATCAAGTTGAAGGTAGCGGCCTTGCCCAGGAAGTTCACCTGGGGCGGCGGATAGCCGTGCCGGCGGAGGATGCCCACCATCACCAGCAGAACCAGCTCCCGCGCCAGAAGTACAGCGGTCAACCAGAGGGGCAGAATCTCGCGCCAGGTGAGGCCGACCAATGTCGAAAGAATGTAGAGCCGGTCGGCCGCGGGGTCGAGGAGCCGGCCGAGGCTGCTGATCTGGTTCCAGCGCCGCGCGAGCTTGCCGTCAAGGTAGTCACTGATGCCGCTCAGAGCCAGCACCAGAAGTGCCCAGCCGTCACTCTTGGGCCCACCGAACTCAGGCCGCAGAATCAGCCACAGGAAGAGGGGCACGCCGACGAGGCGCGCCATGCTGAGGATGTTCGGGATGGTGAGCACACGGTCCGTCTGGACGCGAGTCTCCTGAACCTCCACCCGGGGGCCTCCTGTGGGAAACGTGCCAACGATGCTCCCTGACCTTACCTCAACGCAAAAAAGCTCTGGCTCTCGGGCTGAGTGCCCAAGAGCCAGAGCTCTAAAGGGAGTTCGGCGGCGTCCTACTCTCCCACAGGGTCCCCCCTGCAGTACCATCGGCGCTGTAAGGCTTAGCTTCCGGGTTCGGAATGTAACCGGGCGTTT